>DATADI010000435.1:0-12987 GCA_036258615.1 Thermomonospora sp.
CGGCCAGCGCCGACGCGGCGGTGAACAGCGCCAGGCCCGCCGCGAACACCCGGCGCGGCCCGAGCAGGTCCGCGGCCCGCCCGCCCAGCAGCATGAACCCGCCGAACGCCAGCAGGTAGGCGTTGGTCACCCAGCCGAGTCCCGCCTCGTCCAGGCCCAGGTCCCGGCCGATCTCCGGCAGCGCGACGTTCAGCACGGTGGTGTCCAGGAACACCACCAGCTCGACGGCGGTGAGCAGCGGCAGCGCCCACGCTCCGGGCCTTCCTCGTCCGGCCATCACTTGCCCTTTCACTGGAGTACAACTCCAGCGAGATTTCCACTAGAGGGTCGCTCTAGTCAAGGTGGCCTCGATCCCAGCGGACGTCGGACGGCTTTGACTGGAGTGCCACTTCATCGCCGCGAGGCCCGGGATCACCGCCCGGAGGTTCCGGAATACCGCATACGGGTATAGGGTTCCCGGTCGTACGGAAGGTCAGGACGGCCACGGACGGCCACGAGGAGGCACGCCATGGAGCACACCGCGCACACGGCGCACACGGCCCACGAGGATCACGAACACCACGGCGGGCACGGCGCGTCGTGGTCCACGGCGATGAAGGCGACGCTGCACTGCCTGACCGGCTGCGCCGTCGGGGAGATCCTCGGCATGGTCATCGGCACCGCCCTGATGTGGCACAACGTGCCGACCATGGCGCTGGCGATCACGCTGGCGTTCCTGTTCGGCTACTCGTTCACGCTCTTCGCCGTCCGCCGGGCGGGGCTGGGCTGGAAGGACGCCGTCAAGGTCGCGCTCGCCGCCGACACCGTGTCCATCGCCGTGATGGAGTTCGTCGACAACGGCATCATCGCGCTCGTCCCGGGGGCGATGGACGCCCACCTGTCGGACGCGCTGTTCTGGTCGGCGCTCCTGGGCGGCTTCGCCGTCGCGTTCGTGGTGACCACGCCGGTCAACAAGTGGATGATCGGCCGCGGCCGGGGCCACGCCCTCGTCCACGCCTACCACTGACGGGAGGGCTACTCCTCCG
This sequence comes from Thermomonospora sp., assembly GCA_036258615.1. Lineage (GTDB taxonomy): Bacteria > Actinomycetota > Actinomycetes > Streptosporangiales > Streptosporangiaceae > Thermomonospora. The sequence goes on from DATADI010000435.1 coordinate 1,026, forward strand.
TGCCGATGTCGACCATCCACTCGATGCCGAAGCGGTCGGTGCACGCGCCGAAGACGTCGCCCCACATCTGCTTCTCCAGGGGCACCGAGACGGTGCCGCCCTCGCAGAGCTTCTCCCAGTAGCCGCGGAGCTCGGCGTCGTCGTCGCCGCTCAGGCTGATGGTGACGTTGTTGCCGGGGCGGTGCTCGGCGCCCGGCGGCAGGTCGGAGGCCATGAGGGTGAAGCCGCTGGGCGTCTCCAGCATGGCGTGCATGACCTTCTCGGCCCGCGCGGGGTCCGTCTCGCCCATCTCGGCGTAGGTGTTCACGGCCAGGTCGCCGCCGAGCACGTCGCGGTAGAACTCCATCGCCTGCCGCGCGTTGCCGTCGAACATGACGTACGGGTTCAGACGAGAGGCCATCGGAACCTCCTCAGGTGGCCTGACCAGGCCGATCCTCGCAGAGCGGGGTGGCGGCGACAACGGGGCCTGCGGATTCCTGGGCGGCTCTTGGGGCAAGGGCGACCAACGGTCACAGCGGGTCGCCGTGGACCTGGCGGCCCGCCAGGAACGTGGCCCGCACCTCCAGGTCGGCGATCTCCGCCGGGGCCACCTCGTGCGGGTCGGCCGACAGCACGGCCAGGTCGGCGTACTTGCCGGGCTCCAGTGACCCGGTGACGTCGTCGGCGTGGAGCTGCCAGGCGGCGTCGATGGTCTGCGCGCGCAGCGCCTGGTCGACGCCGATGCGCTCGTACCCGCCGAGCAGCCGCCCGCCCCGGGTCATGCGGGTGGCGGCCACGGCGATGTTGCGCAGCGGCTCGACCGGCGTGACCGGGGAGTCGTTGTGCAGGGACACCCGCATCCCCGACAGCAGCGCCGAGTGGACCGGCGCCCAGCGTTCGGCGACCTCGATCCCGAACAGGTCGTCGGCGATCACCTCGCCCCAGTAGTAGACGTGGTCGGGGAACAGGCTGCAGGTGACCCCGAGGGCGTGGGCGCGCTCGAACTGGTCGGGCCGCATGGCGCTGACGTGCTCCAGCCGCAGCATCGGCGGCCCGGCCACCGGCGGGCGGCCCTCCAGCAGCTCCTCCCAGACGTCCAGGACCAGGTCCACGGCCACGTCCCCGTTGGCGTGGCAGGCGAGCTGCCAGCCCGCGTCGTGGTACGCCTGGAAGATCTCGTCCAGCTCGTCGTGGGTGTAGTTGGCGAGCGCGCGGTGCCCCGGCGGAAGGCCGATCATGCGGGTCGCGGGAGTGTCCAGGTAGGGGAAGGACGCGGCCATCTTCCCGACCCACGCCGACCCGTCGGCCCACACCTTCACGCCCACCTGGCGGAGCAGGTCGTCGCCCCTCCCGGGGGTGACCTGGCTGCTCAGCGCCGGGGTCGCGACCTCGTACAGCCGGAGCCGCACCGACAGCGCGCCCGCCTCGCGCGCCCCGTCCAGCCAGGGACGGTGTACGGGGTTGAAACCCATCTCGCTCATGGTGGTGACCCCGGCGGCGTTGACCCGGCCGCTCTCGGCGGCCAGCGCCTCGGTGAACAGCGGCGCGGTGACCAGCCCGGACAGGTGCGCCATGACGCGGGCCACGGCGGACGGCCCGTGGGCGGAGCCGTCCAGCTCGCCGTCAGGGGTGCGCCCGAGGTGCCCGCCGGGCGGGTCGGGTGTGTACCGGGACAGGCCCGCCCGTCGCATCGCGACCGAGTTGACGTACGCCGAGTGCCCGGAGTCGTGCAGGATGATCAGCGGGGTCTCCGGGGCGATCCCGTCGAGCCAGGACAGGGTCGGCGCGGGAAGGCCCCGCTGGAGCAGGGGGTCCCAGCCGTTGAAGTACGCCCCGGTTTCGCCGCGTTCGGCCACCGTCCGGCGGATCACCTCGATGACCTGACCGGCGTCCGGGATACGGACGGGCCGGATGTCGACCAGCGCCCCGGCGTGCATCAGCCCGTCGCCGATGAAGTGCCCGTGCGCCTCCACGAACCCGGGCAGCACGCAGCCGTCCCCGGCGTCGATGACGTGGGTGCGGGGGCCGCGCAGGTCCGCGACGTCGTCGGGTTCGCCGATCGCGACGATGCGCCCCGCCCGGACGGCCAGCGCCCGCGCCCGGGGCCGGAAGGCGTCCAGGGTGAGGATCCGGCCCCGCACGATGAGGTCGGCGTGCTCCCGGCGGCCGGTGTCTCCGTCCGGGGCCACGGTGCCGTTCTGGGCGGGGTGTTCGTTCATGTGTCGGGCTCCCGTCAAGCTGTTCCCAGATACTCCAGCGCGGCGGAGGTCAGGGCCGTCACACCTGCCCGGATCGTGGGCTCGCCGTCGGGCGCGAACCGCGCGCTGTGGTTGGCGGGAACGGCGGCGGTCTTCTCGGCCGGAGTGTCGCCGGGAGCGGCCTCCCAGACCTCCCACGGGGTTCCGCCGAGGAACCAGAAGCTGTAGGGGATCGCCTCGCCGCCGTTGTGCTCCGCGAGGCCGAACATCGGGAAGTCCTCACTGCCCATGAGCGGGCCGTACTCCAGCACGGCGTCCGCGCCGAACAGTTCGGCGTGCACGGCGGCGGTGCGCGCGTCGGTCGCCGGGTCGTTCTCGGTGAGGGGGAAGTCCCCGGTGACGACGACCTCCGGGGGTTTCGGACAACCGGAAGCGGCGGACTCCGCCTCGGCGATGCGACGCACCGCCGCCAGGACCCGTTCGCGCGCCGCCCGGCTCTGGGTGCGGATGCTCAGCGCCGTGCGCGCCTCGTCGGGGATGACGTTGGCCTTCGTCCCGGCCTCCACCAGCCCGGCGGTGAGGACCACGGACTCCCGCGCGGCGGTCTCCCGCGACACGATCCCCTGGAGCCGGGTGATCAGGTGGGCCATCGCCAGCACCGGGTCCACGCACAGCTCGGGCATCGACCCGTGCCCGCCCCGCCCGAACAGCCGGACCTCCACCGTGGTCGCGGCCGACAACAGCAGCCCCGGCCGGTGGATGAGCGTCCCGACCGGCGCCGGCCCCACGTGCTGCCCCAGGGCGACGTCGGGCCGGGGGAACCTGGTGAACAGGCCGTCCCGCAGCATGGCCAGCGCGCCCTCGCCGACCTCCTCGGCGGGCTGCGCGACGACCAGCAGGGTCCCCGACCACAGCGCGCGGTGCCGCGCCATGGCCTCGGCCGCGCCGACCAGGCAGGTGGTGTGCACGTCGTGGCCGCAGGCGTGCATCACCCCGGGGGTCCGGCTCGCGTACGGCAGGCCGGTCAGCTCGCGGACCGGCAGGGCGTCCATGTCGCCGCGGACCATCACGACGGGGCCGTCGCCGTTGCGCAGGACGCCGACCACGCCGGTGCCCCCGACGCCCTCGGCGACCTCGTACCCGGCGGCGCGCAGCCGGGCGGCGACGCGCGCGGCCGTCCGGTGCTCCCGCCACGACGGTTCGGGATGGGCGTGCAGGTCCTCGTAGAACGCGACGAGGCCGGCGGCGTGCGCGTCCAGGTCGGCCAGGGCCTCGCGGGCGGCCTCGGCGGCTCGGGTGCTCAAAGGTCTCTCCTCCCTCGGCGGGGTCGGTGCGCTGTCAGGATCGGGGCCGGACGGCTGCGTGGGCTAAATTGCACGAATGCCCGGCGGACACCCCCTGACATGCACGGAACCGGCGGATGGATGAACTCGACCTCGCCCTGGTCAACGCGCTCCAGCTCGACCCCCGGGCCCCGTGGAGCAGGCTGGCCGGGCCGCTGGGCGTGGACGCCGCCACCCTGTCGCGCCGCTGGGCCCGGCTGCGGACGGCCGGGGACGCGTGGGTGACCTGCTACGCCGGGGCCTCCCAGGTGGCCTACGGGGCGTTCGCCCTGGTGGAGGTGGTGTGCGCGGGCGGCGCGGCGCACCGGGTGGCGGCCGGGGTCGCCGCCGACCCGCACGCGCTGAGCGTCGAGCAGACCACCGGGAGCCGCGACCTGCTGCTGACCGTCAGCGCCACCGAGCCGTCCGCCCTCGGCGACTACGTCCTGCGGCGGCTGGGCACCCTCGACGGCGTCGCCGCCACCCGCACCCATCTCGTCCAGCGGCTGCACCGCGAGGCCAGCCGGTGGCGGCTGGACTCCCTCAGCCACGAGCAGCGCCGCGACCTGGAACGGGTGGCCGACCGGGACCGCGAGCCGGGGCCGCTGCGGCCCGAGGAGCTGCGGCTCATGCTGGCGCTCGGTGCCGACGGCCGCCTGCCGTACGCCCGCCTGGCCGAGCGGCTGGGCGTCTCCGAGACCCGCGTCCGCCGGACCCTGGCGGGGATGCTCGGCGGCGAGCGCGTGGTGATGCGGTGCGAGACGGCGCACCGGCTGGCGGGCTGGCGGGTGACCGGCATGCTCTGGCTGAACGTCCCGCCCACCCGGCTCGGGACGGTCGCCGAGCACCTCGCCGCGCTCCGCGAGGCGCGGATGGTGTGCAGCGTCGTCGGTGAGGCGAACCTGCTGGTCAACGTGTGGGTACACGCACTGGACGACCTCGCGGCCCTGGAGACCCGGCTGCTGACCCGCTTCCCCGAGGTACGCGTGCTCGACCGGAGTGTGACGCTCCGCTGGGTCAAGCGGATGGGCCGGATGCTGGACGACGAGGGACGCGGCGTCGGCTACGTCCCGATGGACATCCGGGCTCCCGTGACCGGGCGGACGTGAGACGCGGCGCTCAGCCGTTGCCGGGACGGCTGAGGAGGTCGGTGAGGATCGCGGCGAGCCGCTGACGGTCGGCGTCGGCCAGCTCCCCGGTGACCGCGTCCAGCCGTTCGGTCACCGCGGCGTGGGCCTGGGCGGCGAGGCGGGCGCCGTCGCAGGTCAGCCCCACCTTGCAGGCGCGCCGGTCGTGGAGGTCGCGGACCCGGGTGACCAGCCCGCGCCGCTCGACCCGGTCGACCAGCCCGGTGAGGCTGGACTTCTCCAGGTTCATCAGGCGGCTCAGCTCCGTCATGCCCAGCGACCCGTCCAGCAGCTTGCACAGCAGCTGGGCCTGCTGCGGGGTGACGTCGTGCTCCCGGCTGACGTCGGCGAACACCTGCTGCACCAGGGCCGACACCCGCACGAGCGCGCCCGCCAGCCCGGAGGTCGCGGTCGTCTCCGCCGTCGTCGTCATGGCACCTCCCGCCGACGAGTGTAGTTGACGGTGTTTCGCGACCCGAACTAATCTCGTTCGCATCACCAACACTTCATATTGCGAACTACTTGGGGGTCTCCCATGCCCGACTACGGACACGACCTGCGGTTCGCCGCCAACCTGCTGCCGTCCTCGGAGGACCCCGCCGGGGTCGTCCGGCTCGTCCGGGCCGCCGAGGACCGGGGCGCGGACCTGGTCACCTTCCAGGACCACCCGTACCAGCCCGGCTACCTGGACACCTGGACGCTGCTGGCCTACGCCGCCGCCGCCACGACCCGGATCCGGCTCGCGGGCAACGTCCACCCGCTGCCGCTGCGCCCCCCGGCGATGCTCGCCCAGAGCGCCGCCAGCCTCGACCTGCTCAGCGGCGGCCGGTTCGAGCTGGGCCTGGGCACCGGGGCGTTCTGGGACGCCATCGAGGCCATGGGCGGCCCCCGCCGCGCGCCCGGCGACGCCGTCGACGCCCTGGAGGAGGGCATCCGGATCATCCGCGAGCTGTGGGACGCCGACGCGCGCGGCGGAGTCCGCTTCGAGGGGCGGCACTACCAGGTCCACGGCGCCAAGCGCGGCCCCCGCCCGGCCCACGACATCGGCATCTGGCTCGGCGCCTACGGGCCCCGCATGCTGCGGCTCACCGGGCGCGTGGCCGACGGGTGGCTCCCGTCCCTGCCGTACCTGAAGAGCGTCGAGCGGCTCGCGGAGGGCAACGCGGTCATCGACGAGGCCGCCGTCGCGGCGGGCCGCTCGCCGGAGAGCGTCGTCCGCCTCCTGAACCTCGTGGACGAGCCGCACCCCGAGGAGATCGCCGACCTCGCCCTCACCCACGGCGTCAGCGTGTTCACGCTCATCGTCCACGACGACGCGCAGACCGGCCGCTGGCTGGAGGAGACCGTCCCGGCCGCCCGCGAGCTGATCGTCAAGGAACGCGGCTGACGACCGCGCTGGTCACGGCCCGGTTAACACGGCGTTCACACAAGGGCAACAGGTCCGAAAAGACCGATTCGTAGTGTCCTACGTGGCCGAAAACCTGTGCGGCCGATGCTCCACGAAGGGACCGACGTGACCTACAAGGCCGAGTACATCTGGATCGACGGCACCGAGCCCACCGCGATGCTCCGGTCCAAGACGAAGATCCTCGCCGACGGCGCCGAACTGCCCACCTGGGGCTTCGACGGCTCCAGCACCAACCAGGCGCCCGGTGAGCACTCGGACTGCGTGCTCAAGCCGGTCTTCGTGTGTCCCGACCCGATCCGCGGCGGCGACCACAAGCTGGTGCTGTGCGAGGTCTACCTGCCCGACGGCACCCCGCACCCGACCAACACCCGGGCCCGGCTGGCGCCGGTCGCCGAGAAGTTCGCCGGCCAGGAGCCGATCTTCGGCATCGAGCAGGAGTACACCTTCTTCCAGGCGGGCCGCCCGCTCGGCTTCCCCGAGACCGGCTTCCCCGCCCCGCAGGGCCCGTACTACTGCGGCGTCGGCGCCGACGAGGTCTTCGGCCGCGAGATCGTCGAGAAGCACCTCGACGCCTGCCTGGCCGCCGGGCTGCCGATCTCCGGCATCAACGCCGAGGTCATGCCCGGCCAGTGGGAGTTCCAGGTCGGCCCGGCCGGTCCGCTGGAGGTCTCCGACGCCCTGTGGGTCGCGCGCTGGCTGCTCTACCGCATCGCCGAGGACCACAACGTCGCCGCCACCCTCGACCCCAAGCCCGCCAAGGGCGACTGGAACGGCGCGGGCGCGCACACCAACTTCTCCACCAAGGCCATGCGTGAGGACTACGCCCCGATCATCACCGCCGCCGAGGCCCTCGGCGGCAAGATCAAGGAGCACATCGCGGTCTACGGCTACGGCATCGAGGAGCGCCTGACCGGCCTCCACGAGACCGCCCCGTGGAACGAGTACAGCTACGGCGTGGGCGACCGCGGCGCCTCGGTCCGCATCCCGTGGCAGGTCGAGGTCGAGCAGAAGGGCTACCTGGAGGACCGGCGGCCCAACGCCAACTGCGACCCGTACGAGGTGACCCGCGTGCTGGTCGACACCTGCTGCACGGCGCTCGCGGAGGCCGGCCAGGTCTGACCCGGCCGGCACCAGAGCCGAGGGGATCCCGGGGCGGGGCGCTTCCGGGATCCCCTCTTCGGCGTCCGCGGCGGGGCGCTCACCAGCGCTCCCCGCCCGTGCCGCCGGGCGCGGGCCGCAGCGGCGGCTCGTCGTCGTAGCGGGGGAACAGCAGCACCGCGAAGATCGCCAGGGTCAGCGCCGCGATCCGCAGGCCCAGCTGCACCAGGTCGTCCGGCCACGGCTCGCCGTACAGGACCGTGCCCATGACCAGCAGGTAGGTCTTGGCGCTGATGGTCATCACGGTGGCCACCACCGAGACCCGGCAGCGCTGGAAGCCGATGATGATGATCCCGAAGCCCAGCGCCGCCGCCAGCACCGTCACGTACGGGTACGGGGTGCTCAGCACGTCCAGGGGGGAGGCGGCGTCGGAGGCCGTGTCGCCCCAGCCCTTGATGGCCAGTTCGGCGGTGCCGATGGGGAAGCCGGCGCTCATCCCGTAGGCGATGCCGGTCACCGGGCGCGCGTGCCGCCCGTCGGGCTTGCGGTCGCCGAGCGCCACCAGCGCCAGCGACAGCGCCAGCGGCGGCGCGACCACCGCCGCCAGCGCCCCGGCGCCCACCTCGCCGGCCTCGATCGGCGCGGACGTCCCGATGGACCCGGCGATCAGCAGCATCGCGACCGCGATCAGCGCCAGGCTGAGCCACTCGCGCACGGTCAGCCGCTCCCCGAACCCCAGGATCGCGATGAGCAGCAGCGGCACCAGGCCGGAGACGAAGATCGGGACGGCCACGCTCAGCGCCAGCTCGCCGAGCGCGACGATCTGCAGGCTCAGCCCGCCGAGCACCAGCACCAGGCCCGCCAGGAAGATCGGGCTGGTCAGGATGACCCACGCCATGTGGTGGATGCGGTGTCCGCGCACCGGGGCCATCCGGTCGGCGGCCACCTTGAAGATCGCGAAGCCGACATAGTACAGCCCGGTGGCCCCAAAGGCCGCAAGCGTCCCGTTCATCCCGCCAAAGTATGGAGCAAATCGGCTCCCAGTCACACCCCCGTAACGGGACGTTCTCACATCCGGCACCTCCGGAACCCTCCCGGGAGAAACGGTCGGAAAAGCGGAACGGCCGGACGCCCCCGTGAGTCCAAGACGGTGAACACGTCCGATGTGTGGCGAATGGCCTTGTTTATGTGATCTTGAGTCCTAGGCTGGATCGCCGTCGGGCGCGGGCTGGTCCGTCCCGGTCGGGAGGTTTGCGATGGGCGTCTTCGGCAGGTCGGGTGCGCGGGGCGGGCGGGTGCGCGGTCCCGCCCGGTGGCTGGCGCTGGCGGCGCTGGCCGGGTCGGCGGCGGTGGCCTGCGGCGGCGGTGGCGGGGACTGCTCCGGCACCGTCCGGCTGCGGATGGCGTCCTCCCAGGACAAGGTGGGCCTGCTGCAGCGGGCGGCCGACGCGTTCGCCGAGGACCGCGAGATCGGCGGCAGGTGCGTCGAGGTCGACGTCGACGCCAAGAACTCCGGCACCGCCATGCTCGCGCTGGCCCGGGGCTGGGACGAGCGCACCGACGGCAAGCGCCCCGACATCTGGAGCCCGGCGGCCAACGTGTGGGCCGCCATGCTGCGGCTGCGCCTGGCCGGGTCCGACCGGCCCGCGCCGATCGCGGACGGCGAGTTCCCCGCGATCATGACCTCGCCGCTGACCATCGCGATGCCCCGGCCGATGGCCGAGGCGCTGGGCTGGCCGTCCAAGGCGATCGGCTGGGCCGACCTGGCGCGGCTGGCGACCAGCCCCGACGGCTGGAAGGCCCACGGCCACCCCGAGTGGGGGGAGTTCCGGCTCGGCAAGACCAACCCCAACCTGTCGACCTCCGGGCTGCACGCCACCGTCGGGGCGTACTACGCGGCCACCGGCACCACCTCCGACCTCACCGAGGCCGACATCACCGACGCCAAGAACCGCGCGTTCGTCTCCGACATCGAGAAGGCGATCGTCCACTACGGGCACACGTCGCTCACGTTCCTTTCCAACCTGCTGCGCGCCGACGACCGTGGACAGGCGCTTTCGTATATCTCCGCCGTGACCGTCGAAGAGGATTCGGTCTGGAACTACAACCAGGGCAATCCGGGCCTGGACCCGGCGACCCGCGGTAAGCGGCCCAAGCCGAAGGTGCCGCTGGCGGCGATCTACCCCAAGGACGGCACGATCTACTCCGACCATCCGTTCGTTCCGCTGAACTGGATGGACGCGGAGAAGAAGCGCGTCGCCGACGAGTTCCTCAAGTTCCTGCGCTCCGAACGGATCCAGCGCGACTTCCAGAACAACGGGTACCGCGACCACCAGCGCCGCCCCGGCCCCCACGTCACGCACCAGAACGGCCTGCTGCCCCACGAGCCGCGCAACGAGCTGTCCCTGCCGTCGGACGCGGTGCTCGACCGGACCCTCCAGACCTGGGCCGAGCTGCGCAAGCCCGCCAACGTCCTGCTGGTCGTCGACCGCTCCGGATCCATGACCGAGGGCGTCCCCGGCACCGGCAAGACCAAGGGCGACCTGGCCAAGGAGGCCGCCGCCGAGGCGCTGGCCGAGTTCCGCTCGCAGGACAACGTCGGCCTGTGGATGTTCTCCGCCCGCCTGCGCGGCGAGCAGGACTGGCAGGAACTCGTCCCCGTCGGCCCCATGGACGACGAACGCCGCCGCACGCTCCGCGAACGCCTGCTCGGCCTCACCCTCGCCGGCGGAACCGGCCTCTACAACACCACCGCCGCCGCGTACGACAGGATGAACGCCGCGCGCGAGGAAGGCTCGATCAACGCCGTCGTCGTGCTGACCGACGGCAAGAACGAGCGGCCCGGCGGCCTGGACCTGGAGGGACTGCTCGCCCGCCTCGGCGCCCCGCAGGACGAGCGGGTCCGCGTGTTCACCATCGGGTACGGCCGCGACGCCGACCAGCGGGTGCTCCGCCGGATCGCCGAGGCCACCGACGGCGCCGCCTACGACTCCTCCGACCCCAACACGATCCGCGACGTGTTCACCGAGGTGATCTCCAACTTCTGAGGGCGCCGCGCCGGGACCCGAGGGGCCGGGTGTCCGCGCGCACCGCCCGGACACCATAGACTTGGCGCGCGAAGGCGCGAGGTGCCGCTCGTCGGCGTGCCCGCGCCCCGGGCGTCAGCACCGGCGGCAACGCGTCGAGACGCCGCGGCCGGAATGTCTACCCGCGCCTGTGACCGTGCCGGACAAGGAGACCGACCCCAGTGAAGACCGATGTCGAGGAGCTGACCCCCACGCGGGTCAAGCTCACCGTCGAGGTTCCGTTCGACGAGCTCAAGCCGAACCTCGACAAGGCGTACAAGGAAATCAGCAAGCAGGTCCGCATCAAGGGGTTCCGGCCCGGCAAGGTGCCCGCGCCGCTGATCGACCAGTACGTCGGCCGTGGCGCGGTCCTGCAGGAGGCGGTCAACGACGCCCTGCCGGAACTGTACGGCCGGGCCGTCGAGGAGTCCGAGATCTTCGTCCTCGGCCAGCCCGACGTGGAGATCACCGCGCTGGACGACGGCAAGGAGCTGTCGTTCACCGCCGAGGTCGACGTGCGGCCCAAGTTCGAGGTGCCCGACTACGACGGCCTGGAGGTGACCGTCGACGAGGCCGCGGTCACCGACGAGGAGATCGACGAGACCCTCGACACGCTGCGCGAGCGGTTCGCCTCCCTCACCACCGCCGACCGCCCGGCCGAGAACGGCGACTTCGTCTCCATCGACCTGTCCGCCGAGATCGGCGGCGAGGCCGTGGAGGACGCCGCCACCACCGGCTACTCCTACGAGGTCGGCAGCGGCCAGTCCCTGGAGGGCCTGGACGAGGCGCTGGCCGGCATGAGCGCGGGGGACACCAAGACCTTCACCTCCACGCTGGTCGGCGGCGAGCGGTCCGGCGAGGAGGCCGAGATCACCGTCACCGTGCAGAGCGTCAAGGTCAAGAACCTGCCCGCGGCCGACGACGAGTTCGCCCAGCTCGCCAGCGAGTTCGACACCATCGAGGAGCTGCGCGCCGACCTGCGGCAGCGGCTGACCCGCAACAAGCGGATGCAGCAGCTCGGCCAGGCCCGCGACAAGGCCCTCGAGGCGCTGCTGGAGAAGATCGACATCCCGCTGCCCGAGAAGGTCGTCGAGGACGAGGTCAACCGCCGCAACGAGCAGCTCCAGCAGCAGCTCCAGTGGACCGGCCTCACCAAGGAGGCCTACCTGGAGCGCGAGGAGAAGACCGAGGAGGAGTTCGACGCCGAGATCGCCGAGGCCGCCCGCCAGGCGGTCAAGGGCGGCTTCGTGCTCGACCAGCTCGCCCTCGACGAGGAGCTGGGCGTCGAGAACGAGGAACTGAGCGACTACGTGGTCAGCCAGGCCATGCAGATGGGCGTCCAGCCGCAGCAGCTCGCCCAGCACCTCACCGACAGCGGCCAGATCCCGGCCCTGGTCTCCGAGGTGCTCCGCAACAAGGCCCTCAACCTGCTCGTCGAGCACGTCAAGGTCACCGACGAGGCCGGCAACGAGCTGGACATCGACGCCATCCAGCGCGAGCTGAACGGCGAGACCGGCGAGACCGTCCAGGCCGAGGACACCGAGCCCGAGGCCACCGCCGAGACGGAGGCCCCTGAGGCCAAGGACACGGACGAGGACAAGCCCGAGTCCTGACCCACCCACAACTGAACACCGCACAGGCCGGAGCCCCCCGGAGAAGCATGCACGGGGGCCCCGGCCTGTCCGCGTTAGGGAACCCCGCACGCGGCGGCCCTGAGGGCCACCGCGAGTCGCGCCAAAGGCGCGCGAGCCGTCGCGCCGGAGGC
>DATADI010000436.1:0-5535 GCA_036258615.1 Thermomonospora sp.
CCGGGGCGCATCGCGGCGGCCTGCGGCCACCTGGGTCACTTCTTGCCGGCGACCAGGTTCTTGAAGTCCGCGCCGGCCTTGAACTTCGGCACCGACGTCGCCGGGACGTCGATCGTCTTGCCCGTCGCCGGGTTGCGGGCCGTGCGGGCGGGCCGCTCGGCCTTCTCGAACGATCCGAACCCGGTGATCGCGACCTTGTCGCCCTTGGCGACGGTGGTCTGGATCGTCTCCAGGATCGCGTCGACGGCCTCGGCGGCGGCCTTCTTGCTCCCCAGCCGCTCCGAGATGGCGTCGACCAGCTCACGCTTGTTCATTGGGTTACTCCTCCGGTTCCCCCCTTGCCCGCACGAAACTAGGGGACGTGCGGCGGGGAAACAATCACCTGCAAGCAATACTTCCCGTGTCGCAGGCGATTTCGTCGTCCTGAGCGGCCTCGGACGGCGTCATCGTACCCGAAGTATCCGGTTGGTCACGATCTGTTCCCGGCCGTTCCGGGACCTCCGCCAGGAACGCCTCCAGCCTGCGGTCGGCCAGCGCGTGGTCGCGTTTGGCCAGGTCGGTGATCGTCAGCAGGTGGCGGATCAGCCGCCGCCGGTGCTCGGGCGGCAGCGGGGCCACCCGGCGGTGGGCCTCGCGCAGCCGCAGCGCGAGCCGGGTCAGCGCGGGGTCGTCCCACTGCGGGCCGGTCCAGGCCGGCGGCCCGGCCGGGGTCGGTGGAGTGCTCACGGCGCCTGCCCCCAAAACCACATCGAGCGTGTCTCCCCCAGGATTGTCTCCCGGGGGACGACACGCTCGTGCGGGCGGCCCCCTGCCCGGGGGCCCGGCGAGGTCACACGGTGGTGGGCAGCCAGGCCGCCCGGTTCTCCTCGAAGGCGGCGATGGCGTCGGCGTGCCGGAGGGTCAGGCCGATGTCGTCCAGCCCCTCCATCAGCCGCCAGCGGGTGTAGTCGTCGATCTCGAACCCGGCGGTGATCCCCGCGCCGCGGACCTCCCGGGCGCCGAGGTCCACGGTGATCTCGGTGGCCGGGTCGGCCTCGGCGGCGTCCTGCAGCGCGGCCACGGTCTCGGCGGGCAGCACGACCGGCAGCAGCCCCATCTTGGTGGAGTTGTTGCGGAAGATGTCGCCGAACCGGGGCGCGATGACGACCCGGAACCCGTACTGCTGCAGCGCCCAGACGGCGTGCTCGCGGGAGGACCCGGTGCCGAAGTCGGGCCCGGCGATCAGGATGCTGGCCCCCTCGTACTGGGGCTGGTTCAGCACGAACGACGGGTCCTCGCGCCAGGCCGAGAACAGGCCCTTCTCGAACCCGGTGCGGCTGACCTGCTTGAGCCACACGGCGGGGATGATCTGGTCGGTGTCGACGTTGCTGCGCCGCAGCGGCACGCCGCGCCCGGTGTGAACGGTGAACGCTTCCATCTGTTCAGGCTCCAGTCGTTGTCAGAGGTCGGCGGGGGCGGTGAGGCGGCCGGTGACGGCGGTGGCGGCGGCGACCGCGGGGGACACCAGGTGGGTGCGCCCGCCGGGGCCCTGACGGCCCTCGAAGTTGCGGTTGGAGGTGGAGGCGCTGCGCTCCCCGGAGGCGAGCTTGTCGGGGTTCATGGCCAGGCACATGGAGCAGCCGGCCTCGCGCCAGTCGGCTCCGGCGGCCCTGAAGACCTCGTCGAGGCCCTCCTCCTGGGCCTGGGCCTTGACGCGCATGGAGCCGGGGACGATGAGCATCCGGACGCCGTCGGCGACCTTGCGGCCCTTCAGGACCTCGGCGACCGCCCGCAGGTCCTCGATGCGGCCGTTGGTGCAGGAGCCGACGAACACGGTGTCCACGGCGATGTCGCGCAGCGGGGTCCCGGCGGTCAGGCCCATGTACTCCAGGGCCCGCTCGGCGGCCTGCCGCTCGACCGGGTCCTCGATGGCGGCCGGGTCGGGGACCGACTCGCCCAGCGGGAGGCCCTGGCCGGGGTTGGTGCCCCAGGTGACGAACGGGGTCAGCTCGGCCGCGTCGATCACGACCTCCTTGTCGAAGACCGCGTCGTCGTCGGTGCGCAGCGACGTCCAGTACTCGACGGCGCGGTCCCAGTCCTCGCCCTGGGGGGCGTGCGGGCGGCCCTTGAGGTAGGCGAAGGTCTTCTCGTCGGGGGCGATCATCCCGGCGCGGGCGCCCGCCTCGATGGACATGTTGCAGACCGTCATGCGGCCCTCCATCGACAGGCCGCGGACGGCCTCGCCGCGGTACTCCACGATGTGGCCCTGGCCGCCGCCGGTGCCGATGCGGGCGATGATCGCCAGGATCAGGTCCTTGGCGGTGACGCCGGGGGGCAGCTCGCCGTTCACGGTGATCGCCATGGTCTTCGGCTTGATCTGCGGCAGCGTCTGGGTGGCCAGCACGTGCTCGACCTCGCTGGTGCCGATGCCGAAGGCCAGCGCGCCGAACGCGCCGTGCGTGGAGGTGTGCGAGTCGCCGCAGACCACCGTCATGCCGGGCTGGGTCAGGCCGAGCTGGGGGCCGATGACGTGGACGATGCCCTGCCCGTCGTCGCCCATCGGGTGCAGCCGGATGCCGAACTCGGCGGCGTTCTTGCGCAGCGTCTCGACCTGGGTGCGCGACACGGGGTCGGCGATGGGGGCCAGCAGGTTCTGGGTCGGGACGTTGTGGTCCTCGGTGGCGATGGTCAGGTCCGGCCGGCGCACGGGACGGCCCGCCATGCGCAGTCCGTCGAACGCCTGCGGGCTGGTCACCTCGTGCACCAGGTGCAGGTCGATGTAGAGAAGGTCCGGCTCGCCTTCGGCACGCCGCACGACGTGCGCGTCGTAGACCTTCTCGGCCAGTGTCCGGCCCATAACTCCACCTCATCCGGTCGTCGCCTGGTCGCCCGGTGCGCGGCGGTGCGCCCCGGGTCACGGGCCCTCGCACTTGCATCTCACATTTCAAGATTGCAATATCGAGGTATGGACAACTCTAGCGGAGTCGGCGTACTCGACAAAGCGGTTCTCGTGCTGAACGCCCTGGAGGCGGGGCCCGCGTCGCTGGCCAGCCTGGTGCAGACGACCGGCCTGGCGCGGCCCACCGCCCACCGTCTCGCCGTCGCGCTGGAGCACCACCGGCTCGTGCACCGGGACGCGCAGGGCCGGTTCATCCTCGGTCCCCGGCTCGCCGAGCTGGCCGTGGCGGCGGGCGAGGACCGGCTGCTGGCCATCGCCCAGCCCGTGCTGGCCCAGCTGCGGGACCTGACCGGCGAGAGCGCCCAGCTCTACCGGCGGCAGGGCGACGTGCGGGTGTGCGTGGCGGCGGCCGAGCGCAGCAGCGGGCTGCGCGACACGGTGCCGGTGGGCAGCGCGCTGCCCATGACGGCGGGCTCGGCGGCGCAGGTCCTGCTGGCCTGGGAGGAGCCCGACCGGCTGCACCGGGGGCTGCGCGGCGCCAAGTTCGAGGCCGCCACGCTGGCCTCGGTGCGGCGGCGCGGCTGGGCGCAGAGCGTCGGCGAACGCGAGCAGGGCGTGGGGTCGGTGTCGGCGCCGGTCCGGGGCGCGGGCGGCCGGGTGATCGCCGCGATCTCGGTGTCCGGCCCGCTGGAGCGGCTCACCCGCTCCCCCGGGCGGCTGCACGCCGCCCCGGTCGTCGCCGCCGCCGAGCGCATCTCCGAGGCGATGCGCCGGACGGCCACCTGAGCGCCTAGGCGCCGTCCGGACGGTCCAGGCGGTCGAGCGCGTCGGCCCACAGGGCGGCGGCGCCGCCGCGGTCGGCGGGCAGGTCCCTGGCGGGCAGCTCCCAGAACCGGAAGACCGACTCCTCCGTCCACGGGCGGATGCGCTTCATGACGGCCCCGTGCGGGTCGGTGCGCGCGTACGCGTACAGGGCCTTGCGGTCGGTCCACGCCGACAGCGTCCAGAACGTGCCCGTCCGGGGGCTCGCCCGCAGGGACACGCCGTGCGCGCCGGGCGCGCGGCGCGTCTGCCGCCACAGCCGCATCGAGTGGACGAGGAACACCGGGGACCGCCAGGCCGACCGGAGCCGGAACCTCGAGGCCATCACCAGGACCGTGGCCCCGGTGTCGGCACGGTCGCCGGAGGTCCAGGGGATCTCCATCATCGGTCCCTCCTTGTTGGATAGTGCAACTATCCAATGATTGGATAGCAGTACTATCCAAGTCAAGATGAGGATCTCCGAGCTGAGCGAGCGCAGCGGGCTGCCGGTGCAGACGATCAAGTACTACATCCGGGAGGGCCTGCTGCCCCGGGGGACGGCGGCGGGCGCCACCCGGGCCGAGTACGGCGCCGCGCACCTGGAGCGGCTGCGGCTGATCCGGGCGCTGCGCGAGGTGGGCGACCTGCCCGTGGCCGCCATCCGCCGGATCATCGAGGCCCTGGAGGACCCGTCGGTGGGCCTGCACGACCTGTTCGGCACCACGCAGTACGCCCTGGGCCCCCACGTGGCGGCGCCCGGCGACGACCCGGACTGGCGGGCCGCCCGCGCCGACGTGGACGCGCTGATCACGGAGCTGGGCTGGCGGGTGGATCCGAAGGCGCCCGCCCGCGACCTGCTGGCCCGGACGTTCCTGGCGCTGCGCGGGCTGGGCTTCCCGGTGGGGCTGGCCGACCTGCGTCCCTACGTGGACGCCGCGGTGGCGCTCGGCGAGCACGAGACCGGGATGCTCGCCGAGGGCACGCCGCGCGAACAGGCCCTGCACGGGATGCTCGTCACGACCGTCCTCCACGAGCAGGTGATGATCGCGCTGCACCGGCTGGCGCAGGAGAACGCCTCGGCACGCCGTTTCGGGTCATCACCGGGGTAGGTCTCCCTCGTGGATCCGTCCGACGCCGCGCACCGGCTCTACGGGGTGACGCCCGAGGAGTTCATGGACGAGCGCAAGCGCCTGGTCGCCGAGGCACGGGCGGCCGGGGACGCCGGGGCGGCCAAGGAGATCGGGCGGCTGCGCAAGCCGACCCTGTCGGCGTGGGCGGTCAACCGGTTGTCCCGCGCGGCCGGGAGCGACCTGGAGATGCTCCTCGACCTCGGCGCCGACCTGCGCGAGGCATGGTCGTCCGGCGGGTCCATCGGGGGTCTGGAGCAGCGCCGGGGCGAGATCGTCGCCCTGCTGCTGCGGAGGGCCCGGCGGCTGGCGTCCGAGGCGGGGCATCCGCTCCGTGAGACGGCCGTACGGGAGGTCGAGGACACCCTGCAGGCGGCGGCGGTGGACCCGCAGGTGGCCGAGGAGGTCCGCGTCGGGAGGCTCGACAAGCCCCGCAGCCACTCCGGGTTCGTCCCGATGGGCGTCACCGGCCCGCCCCCGGCACCCGCTGCCCCGAAGCCTCCGAAACCGAAGCCCACGAAGCCCAAGAAGGAGGACGAGCGCAGGCGCGCGAAGGCCGTACGGGAGGCCGAGGAGGCCGCCCGTGCCCTGGAGGAGTGGCGGTCCGAGG
Organism: Thermomonospora sp.; assembly: GCA_036258615.1. Lineage (GTDB taxonomy): Bacteria > Actinomycetota > Actinomycetes > Streptosporangiales > Streptosporangiaceae > Thermomonospora. Next base: position 5,417 of record DATADI010000436.1, read on the forward strand.
CCGCCGCCGCCAGGGACGCGCTGGACGCCGCCACCGCCGAGGCCGACGACCTGCGCCGCAGGCTCGACGAGGCCGTGGAACGACGCGCCGCCGCCGAACGCCGCGCGAAGGTCGCCGAA
>DATADI010000437.1:0-4256 GCA_036258615.1 Thermomonospora sp.
TCGGACCGGGGCCTCCTCGGTGGTGTTGCGGCCGGCCGGCGGGCGGGCCGGGACGTCGAGCCCGCCGGGCGCGGCGGCGATCCTGTGGGCGTTCATCGGAACCGGGTCTCCTGGTCTGTGGGGGGGCGGCGGCGTTCGTCAGGCCTCGGCCTTGGCGGCGGCGGCCCGCTTGAGGCTCTCGTGGGTGGGGGCGTCGGGGACGTGGGCGGGGCGGAGGGCGGCGAACTCCTTGCGGAGGACGGGGACGACCTCCTCGCCCAGGAGGTCGAGTTGTTCGAGGACGGTCCTGAGGGGCAGGCCCGCGTGGTCCATCAGGAAGAGCTGGCGCTGGTAGTCGCCGAAGTGCTCGCGGAACTCCAGGGTCCGGTCGATGACCTGCTGGGGGCTCCCGACCGTGAGGGGCGTGTCCCGCATGAAGTCCTCCAGGGAGGGGCCGTGGCCGTAGACGGGGGCGTTGTCGAAGTACGGGCGGAACTCCTTCACCGCGTCCTGGGAGTTGCGGCGCATGAAGACCTGCCCGCCCAGGCCCACGATGGCCTGGTCGGCTGAGCCGTGCCCGTAGTGCTCGTACCGGCGGCGGTAGAGGCCGATGAGCTTCTGGAAGTGCTCCTTGGGCCAGAAGATGTTGTTGGCGAAGAAGCCGTCGCCGTAGTAGGCGGCCTGCTCGGCGATCTCCGGGCTGCGGATGGACCCGTGCCACACGAACGGCGGGACGCCGTCCAGGGGGCGCGGGGTGGAGGTGAAGCCCTGCAGCGGCGTGCGGAACCTGCCCTCCCAGTCGACCACGTCCTCCCGCCACAGCCGGTGCAGCAGGTGGTAGTTCTCGATGGCCAGCGGGATGCCCTGGCGGATGTCCTGCCCGAACCACGGGTACACGGGGCCGGTGTTGCCGCGCCCCATCATCAGGTCCACCCGGCCGTCGGCCAGGTGCTGGAGCATGGCGAAGTCCTCGGCGATCTTCACCGGGTCGTTCGTCGTGATCAGCGTGGTGGCGGTGGACAGGATGAGCCGCTCGGTCCGGGCGGCGATGTAGCCGAGCATGGTGGTCGGCGAGGACGGCACGAACGGCGGGTTGTGGTGCTCGCCGGTGGCGAAGACGTCGAGGCCGACCTCCTCGGCCTTCAGGGCGATGGTCACCATGGCCTTGATCCGTTCCGCCTCGGTGGGCGTCCGGCCGGTGGTGGGGTCGGTGGTGACGTCGCCCACCGTGAAGATCCCGAACTGCATGGTGCCCGCCCTCCCGGAGGGTCGTAGAAATTTCAACTATCCTAACCGGCCCGCCCCCCACCGCTATTCCGCCGCCCCGCGGACGGCCCCGGACGGCCGGCTCCGACGGGGGGTCACGGCCGGGTGGTCACATCCGTCCCACCAGTTTCCCGGATCGCGTTGACAACGGCCCGGAATCAGTCGAATCTTCTCTGTGATGCCCATTTAGTGATCACTATGCCCATTATTCGGGCATGCCAGTGGTTAGGCGGACCCGAGGTGAACACCGCTCTCACGCAGGCCCTGCCGGCCGGCCATGACCTTCCGGACTCGCCCCTCGCCCCCGCCGTCGCCCGCCGGTGGGTGTCCCGGCTCCTCGCGAGCCGGGGGCTGCCGCCGGACGGCGACACCGCCGCCGTCGTCGTCCAGCTCACCAGCGAACTCGTCACCAACGCCGTCCTGCACGCCGCGCCCTGGGAGACCGGGCGGCGCCCGCTGTCGATCCGGGTGGTCACCGGCGGCGGCGAGGTGCGCGTCGAGGTGCACGACCCCGACCCGGTCCCGCCCGTGCTGCGGGAGCCCGACTGGGTCGCCGAGAACGGCCGCGGGCTGTTCCTGGTGGACGCCCAGGCCGACCGGTGGGGCGCCGAGACGCACCCGGGCGGCCGGGGCAAGCACGTCTGGTTCAGCGTCACCGTCCGGGACGACGAAGCCCCGGAGACCCCCCTTCCCCCCGATCGAGGAGAGGACCCCATGCCCGTTCCCGTCGCCCTTCCCCACGACGTCCACGGCTCCGGGCCCCACAAGGTGATCGTGCTGCACGGCTGGTTCGGCGACCGGACCGCGTTCCGGCCGCTGCACCCCTACCTGGACGGCGACGCCTTCAGCTACGCCTTCCCCGACTACCGCGGGTACGGCGACGCCCGCGACCTGGCCGGGGAGCACACCCTGGCCGAGATCTCCGCGGACGTCCTGGCGCTCGCCGACAAGCTCGGCTGGGAGACGTTCTCGCTGGTCGGCCACTCGATGGGCGGCACGGCGATGCAGCGGGTGATGCTGGACGCGCCCGGCCGGGTGCGCCGGCTGGTGGGGATCTCGCCGGTGCCCGCCTCCGGGGTGCCGTTCGACGCGGAGGGCTGGGCGCTGTTCTCCGGGGCCGCCGAGCAGCCCGGCAACCGGCGGGCGATCATCGACTTCACCACCGGCTCGCGGCTGCCGGCGCGCTGGCTGGACGCGATGGTGGCCCGGTCGGTCGGCAACAGCGAGGTCGCCGCGTTCCGCGCGTACCTGGACGCCTGGGCGCTGACCGACTACCACGAGGAGGTCGTCGGCAACCCGACGCCCGTGCTGGTCCTGGCGGGCGGCCACGACCCGGCGCTGTCCCCGGACGTCATGCGCGACACCTGGCTCCAGTGGTACCCGAACGCGGAGCTGGAGGTGCTCGCCGACGCCGGGCACTACGCCCCCGACGAGACGCCGCTGGCGCTGGTCGGGCTGATGGAACGGTTCCTGGCCCGGTGACCTGTCCGCCGACCGATCGGAACGCATGACCGACGTCTTCGACCCCCGCGGGTACGCGCGGGGGCTGCCCCACGACACGTACCGGCGGCTGCGGGACACCGATCCCGTCCACTGGCAGGAGGAACCGGGGATCGGCGGCTGGCCCGCCGGTCCCGGGTTCTGGGCCGTCACCCGGTACGACGACGTGGTCCGCGTGCTGCGCACCCCCGGCGAGTACAGCTCGTACGCCGGGGCCACCCAGATCCGCGACCCCGACCCCGACGACCTGCCGTTCATCCGGCGGATGATGCTCAACCTCGACCCGCCCGAACACGGACGGCTGCGGCGGGTCGTCTCCCGGGCGTTCACCCCGCGCCGCGTCGAGCGGTTCACCGCCCTGGCCGAGGCACGGGCGCGACGGCTGGTGGACGCCATCGCCGAACGCGGGGAGTGCGACCTTCCCGTGGACGTCACCGACGACTATCCCGTCCAGAACCTCGCCGAGCTGCTCGGCGTCCCCGCCGAGGACCGGGAGCTGATCCTGGAGTGGACGAACCGGGTCATCGGCTACCAGGACCCCGAGCACGCCGAGGTCGTCCGCGACGCCGACGGCCGGCCGGTCAACCCCAGGTCCCCGGCGATGCTGGCCGACATGTTCGACTACGCCCACCGGCTCGCCGAACGCCGGCGGCGCGACCCCGCCGACGACCTGATGACCGCGCTGGCGACCGCCGGGCTGACCGACGCCGAGCTGTCGATGTTCTTCTTCCTGCTGGTCATCGCGGGCAACGACACCGTACGCTCCGCCCTGCCCGGCGGGCTCGCCGTCCTGCTCGCCCATCCGGAGCAGCACCGGCGGCTGCTGGCGGACCCCGGCCTGCTCGGTCCGGCGATCGAGGAGATGCTCCGCTGCGCCCCGCCGGTGCTCAGCTTCCGCCGTACGGCCGTCCGCGACACCGAGCTGGCCGGACGGCCGATCGCGGCGGGCGACAAGATCGTGGTGTTCCACGGCTCGGCCAACCACGACGAACGGCGGTTCCCCGACCCGATGCGGTTCGACATCACGCGCACTCCGAACGAGCACGTCTCCTTCGGGGACGGCCCGCACGTCTGCCTGGGGGCCCACTTCGCCCGGCTCCAGCTCCGCGTGTTCTACCGGGAGCTGCTGTGGCGGCTGCCGGACCTCGAACTCGCGGGTCCGCCGGTCCGGCTGGTGTCCAACTTCATCGGCGGGATCAAGCACCTGCCCGTCCGGTTCAGCCCCGTGCCCCGGGCCGGTGCCCGGTGAGCGGCCCGGCGGCCTCCAAGACGATCGACGCGGGCCTGCGCCTGCTGGAGATCCTGCGCGACCATCCGGACGGCCTCACCCTCACCGAACTGTCGCGGCTGTCGGGCCTGCACCGCAACGCCGTGTCCCGGCACCTCACCGCGCTGGGCAACCACCGGCTCGTCACCCGCCAGGGCACCACCTACCTGCTGGGGCTGGGCATCGTCGCGCTGAACGCCGCCGTACGCCACCGTCTGCGCGGCGCCGCGAGGGCCGCCCTGCA
>DATADI010000438.1:0-3923 GCA_036258615.1 Thermomonospora sp.
GGCAGATCGGCCGACAGCGCGCCCACCCCCGAACCGGGCCGGTCCCGCCGGGCCAGGCCCGCGCCGTACGACAGCGCCGGGTTCAGCCCCCGGTCGGGCACGTCCGGCACCACCCGGGCGCCCAGCGCCGACAGCTCGGCCGCGGCGAGGGGGTCGTCGGTGACGACGATCACCTCGGCGACCGCCGGGCAGGCCAGCGCGGCGGACACGGTGTCGGCCGCGACCGCCAGCGCCAGCGCCTCGCGGTGCGGCCCGGCGGCGTCCGCCATCCGCGTCTTCGCCCTGGCCAGCACCTTGACCGGAACGACCAGGGACCATGTGAGTTCACCGTCATGTGACGTTGCAGCAGGCATCTCGGTAGACATCGCAACTCGACACTATGCGGCGCGAACCGCGAAACTGGAGGACTCCCCCGCCGTACCCGAAGCCGGCGGGGCCGTCACGGCCCGAGGGAAGGCAGTCATGAGTCACGGCTACTCGCCGCGCTGGCGGACGCTGACGATCGCGGTGCTGCGCCCGCTGCTGTTCACGATGCTCAAGCGGGACTGGCGCGGGCGCGGGAACGTGCCCGCCGACGGCGGCATCATCGTCGCCGCCAACCACCTGTCGTGGTCGGACCCGCTGGCCCTGGCCCACTTCGTGTACGAGGCCGGCCGGTATCCGGTGTACCTGGCCAAGTCGCCGCTGTTCGAGAACCGCTTCCTGGGGCCCGTCATGCGCGGCACCGGCCAGGTCCCCGTCTACCGGGACCGTTCCGACGCCGGGCTGGCGCTGAAGGCCGCCGAGGAGGCGCTGGAGGCGGGCGAGTGCCTGATGTTCTACCCCGAGGGAACCTGCACGCGGGACCCGGAGCTGTGGCCGATGACCGGGCAGACCGGCGCGGCCCGCCTCGCCATCGCCACCGGCGCCAAGGTGGTGCCGGTCGCCCACTGGGGCGCGCACGAGCTGTGGCCGTACGGCACGAAGCGGTTCCGGCCGTTCCCGCGCAAGACGATGCGCGTCATCGCGGGCGAGCCCATCGACCTGTCGCGGTACGCCGGCCGTCCGCTGACCGCGACGGTGCTCCGGGAGGCGACGGATGAGATCATGAGAGCGATCGCCGACCTGCTGGGTGAGCTGCGCGGCCAGGAGCCGCCCCGGGAGCTCTACGACCACAAGAAGGCGATCGCCGAGCGCCGCGGGCGGGACGCGGAGGGGGCAGCCGCCCCGTGACCGCGCACAGACCGCGACCGGGCGCCGGGCATCATCGGGCCAGCGAGTACGGAGCGGTGCAGTGACCACAGCGGCAGTGATGGGCGCGGGTTCGTGGGGGACGACGTTCGCCAAGGTGTTGCACGACGCGGGCACCGAGGTCGTCGTGTGCGCCCGCCGCCCGGAGGTCGCCGAGGCGATCAACGAACGTCACGAGAACACCGACTACCTGCCCGGCGTCGAGCTGCCCGCCGGCCTGCGCGCCACGGTGGACCCGGCGGAGGCGCTCGACGGCGCCGACATCGTGGCGCTGGCGGTGCCGTCCCAGACGCTGCGCGACAACCTGCGCGCCTGGCGTCCGCTGCTGCCGCCGGACGCGGTGCTGGTCAGCCTGATGAAGGGCATCGAGCTGGGCACCGGGCGGCGGATGTCGGAGGTGATCGCCGAGACCACCGACGCGCCCGCCGACCGGATCGCCGTGGTCGGCGGCCCCAACCTGGCCCGCGAGATCGCCGCCGGGCAGCCGGGCGCCGCGGTCGCCGCCTGCTCCGACGAGGCCACCGCGCAGCGGATCCAGGCCGCCTGCATGACCGGGTACTTCCGGGTCTACACCAACACCGACGTGGTCGGCTGCGAGCTGGGCGGGGCGGTCAAGAACGTCATCGCCCTGTGCGTGGGCATCGCGTTCGGCCTCGGGTTCGGCGACAGCACCCGGGCGCTGCTGATGACCCGGGGGCTGGCCGAGATCGCCCGGCTGGGCGCGGCGCTGGGGGCCGACGAGCACACCTTCGCCGGGCTGGCGGGCCTGGGCGACCTGGTCGGCACGTGCAGCTCCCCGCTGTCGCGCAACCGGACGTTCGGGGAGAACCTCGGCCGGGGCATGACGCTGGAGCAGACCATCGCGGTCACCAGGCAGACCGCCGAGGGCGTCAAGTCGTCGGAGGCGGTGCTGGAGCTGGCCCGCAAGTACGGCGTGGAGATGCCGATCACCGAGGTCGTGGCGGCGGTGATGCACCACGGGATGACCATCGCCGAGGCGGCCTCACTGCTGATGTCCCGCTCACCCAAGCCGGAACGCTACGGCGTCTAGCGCGCCCCACCAGCCTCGCGCAGGGCGATCTCGCAGAGGCGTTCGCACAGTTCGGCGAAGCCGATGCCGGCGGCGGCGGCCGACTGGGGCATCAGGCTGGTGGCGGTCATGCCGGGGAGGGTGTTGGCCTCCAGGCACCACAGGCCGCCGTCGGCGTCCATCCGGAAGTCGACGCGGCTGTAGTGGCTGAGCTTGAGGGCCCGGTGGGCCGCCACGGCCAGCCGCTGCAGCTCCTCGGTCAGGTCCCGGGGCAGGTCGGCGGGGAACGTCTCGACCGCGCCGCCGACCTGGTACTTGCTCTGGTAGTCGAAGATCTCGCCGAGCTGCGGGACGATCTCGCCCACCGCCAGCGGACGCCCGTCCAGCACGCCCACCACGAACTCGCGGCCCGGCACGAACCGCTCGACCATCACCTCGCGGTCGTAGACGGCCGCCGCCGCCACCGCCTCGGCGAGCTGCTCGGGGGCCTTGACCACGGTGAGGCCGATGGTGGAGCCCTGGGTGTTGGGCTTGACGATCGCCGGGAAGCCGATCCGCTCGGCGACCTCGGCGACCCCGACCGGCGCCATCAGCCAGTCGGGCGTCGGCACCCCGGCGCAGCGGAACAGCTTCTTGGACACGTCCTTGTCCATGGCCACCGCGCTGCCCAGCACGCCGCTGCCGGTGTAGACGATGCCCGCCGAGTCCAGCACCGCCTGGAGGGTGCCGTCCTCGCCGGAGCCGCCGTGCAGGGCCAGGAACACCACGTCGGCGTCCCGCAGCGCCCCGCCCTCGGCGGCCAGCCGGGCGGTCAGCTCGGCGGGCGGGATGTCGGCCAGGCCCGGCGGGTCGTAGGCGACGGTGGAGCCGGTGAACGCCGCCAGCTCGGAGGGGCCCAGCGGGCCGGTCGCCGTGTCCACGGCGAGGACGTCGTGGCCGCGCTCGCGCAGCGCCGTGAACACCTGCGCGGCGCTGGCGATCGAAACGTCCCGTTCGGCGCTCGCTCCTCCGAACAACACGGCAATCCGCATCGAGCCATCCCCATCACTGCTGTGTACCTGGGCCGATCCGGATTCGGGCCCGCGTCCGGGGCCGTGCGGCGGCCCGCGTCCGAGCAGACTAGCAAGCCCGGGGCGGCCCGTTGAGACGGCCGTCTCCCCGGCCCGGCCTCGCGGAACCGTCCTTACTGCCCTGTAAGAGCCCGGAAACCGTTCCGAAACAGGGCTGGGGGGACGATCGGACATCGCGATCTCTCCGCTCAGGAAGGAACCGATCCCTTGGTGCTCTCCCTGGCGCCGGCCGCCCCGGCGCCGTACCCGCCCGTCCCGGCCGCGGCGCAGGCGGTGCCCGGCCACAACCGCTGGCATCCCGACATCCCGGCGGTCGCCGAGGTGATCACCGGAGGCTCCGTACGGCTGGAGTGCGAGGGCCGCCCGCCGGGCCGCGAGCCGGTGCTGTGCGGGCCGATCGTGGTGATCGGCGCCGAGCCCGGCGACGTGATCGTCGTGGACGTCCTGGAGGTCGGCGCGCCCGGCGGGCGCCCGGTGCCCTCGGGGCATCCCGGGGTGATCGGCTGCGCCCCCGGCCCGCACACGATCCGCCCCGAGCCCGACCCCGCCCGCCCGCTCGGGCTGGAGGGCGTGGACGGGGCCGACGGCGCGCT
>DATADI010000439.1:0-13847 GCA_036258615.1 Thermomonospora sp.
CCGGCCTCCCGGAGGAGACCGGCCCCCACCTCACGACCGCCGGGCGGGCGCTCGGACGCCGGAGTCCGCGGGAACGTCCACCGGCCGGGGCGCCGTGCCGCGCGGCATCAGCGCGACCGCCACGAACAGGGCGGCCAGGCAGGTGCAGGCGGCGGCCAGGAACGCGTCGTGGTTGGCGGCCTCCTGGACGGCGCGGACCAGGCCCGGGTCGCCGCCGGTCGCGGCCAGTTCCGCGGTGAGCCCGTTGTAGGCGATGGTGGTGATGACGGCCAGGCCGAGCGCTCCGCCCGCCTCCTGGCTGGTGTTGATGAGCCCCGCGCCGACCCCGGCGTCGTGCTCGCCGATCCCCGCCAGCGCGGCGATCTGCAGGGTCACGAACACCATCCCGCAGCCCAGCCCCAGCAGCACGAACGCCGGCAGCAGGTCGACGGCGTAGTGGCCGCCCGCCGGGGCCCGCCACATCAGCAGCAGCCCGGCCAGCGTGACGGCCAGCCCGGCGGCCAGCACCGTCCGCGCCGCCGTCCTGGCGACCATCCCGGAGGCGACCCCCGCACCGGCCGCCACGGCCACCGCCAGCGGCACGTAGGCGAAGCCCGCCCGCATCGGGGAGTATCCGTAGACCTGCTGCATGAAGATGCTGGCGAAGAAGAACAGCGCGCCGAACGTCCCGAACACCAGCACGGCCGCCAGGTTGGCGACGCGGAGCGTCCGCAGCCGGAGCACGGACGGCGGCATGATCGGCGCGGCGGCCCGCGTCTCGATCACCGCGAACGCCGCCAGCAGCACCGCCGCCCCGGCCAGACCGCCGATCGTGCGGGCGGCCGACCAGCCGGCATGGGTGGCCTCGCCCAGGGTGAGGATCAGCAACAGCAGGGCGGCGGTGAGGGTGGCCGCGCCGCCGACGTCGAACCGGCGGCCGGGGCTCGCGGCCCGGCTCTCGGGGACCAGCCGCGGCGCCAGCAGCGCCGCCCCCAGCCCGACCGGCACGTTGATCCAGAAGATCCACTCCCAGCCGGGCCCGTCGGCCAGCACCCCGCCGAGGATCACTCCGGCGATCGAGGCGATCCCCGCCAGCGAGCCCCACACGCCCAGCGCCCGGTTCCGCGCCGCGCCCTCGGTGAACGTGCCGGTCAGGATCGCCAGCGCGGCCGGGGCGATGAACGACGAGCCCAGCCCCTGGACCGCGCGGGCGGCGACGAGCATCGTGCCGCTGGTCGCCAGCCCCGACACCAGGGACGCCAGCGCGAAGATGACGAAACCGGCCCGCAGCATCCGGCGACGCCCGAACGTGTCGGCGAGCCGCCCGCTCAGCAGCAGGAACCCGCCGAGCACCGTCCCGTACGCGGTGACCACGTACTCCAGGCTCACGTCGGACATGCCCAGGCCGTCCTGGATGGACGGCAGCGCCAGGTTCACGATCGACACGTCCAGGAAGACCATGAACTGTCCCAGGCACAGGAAGGTCAGCACCAGGCCGAGCCGGTGGCCGGGCTTTCTCGCAGCCGAGTCGGTGACACCCATGAGGTGGCTCCTTGCCGAATTCTCCGGCGACGGCGCCGAACCGCACCGGTCGCTCTTGTCAGGTCACTGCACTGACGGAACGGGACGCCGGGATGTGACCGGCGTGGCCACCGGAACATCGCCCTTTTTGTCGGTGGAAGGCTGAAGAATGCGGGCATGGCCCCTGTGCGCGTTCACCCGCTCGCCCTGCCGGATCGGCTCGTGAGCACCTATCGGCTCGACCCCTACTCGCCCGCCTGGGAGATCGACCACCACGACGTGGCGTTCTCACCGTCCGGGCAGATGTACGCCCTGTACGGGGTCCGCCGGTACGAGTCCCGCTTCGACGACCGAGGTGGCCGCAGGCCCGAGAACCGGCCCGGCGATCCCGCCGACCGCAACTTCCGCCACCTGCTCATCACCCGCTACGACACCGACGGAGCACCGCTGGCCACGGCCCTGTGCTGCGAGCAGCGCCCGGACGGCACGCCGTCGTCCGTGCGCGAGGCCACGACGTTCCGAGTCGCGGTCCAGCTCGACGGCACCGTCGTCGTCAGCGCTCACGCCGACTGCACCTACCTGATCGACCCCTCGCTGAGCACGATGCTCGCCGCCCACACCATGCCGATGCGGCTCGCCTTCAAGGAGGTGGTGCCGGGGGACCCGTTCGCCGGCACGGTGGCGGTGACCCCGTCGGGCCGGCTGCTGTGCACCGTCACCGAGTACGGCGTCCACGGGTACGGCGGCAGCGGCACCAACCTCCTCGCGCTGAGCGACACCCCGCTCACCGCGGCCACCAAGCCCGTCCTGGAGGCGATCGCCTCGGTGGACCCGCGGCCGGTGAACCAGACCGAGGCGCACGACCTGCGCCCGCACGTCCGCTACCAGGGGCGGCCGGTCGGCCTGGAGCACCGGCCCGAGCCCGGCCTGGCCGACCTGGTGGCACTCACCGCCGAGGAACGCCGCCGGTACGGCAACGCCCGGCTCGGGCGTCCCGTGGCCATGACCGACGACCTGTTCGTCGTGCCCGTCCTGGGCCGGACGTTCCGCAGCGGAAGCCGGGGCCAGCCGTTCGCCTTCGCGCTCATCAACGACAGGGGCGAGGTCACCGGACGGCTGGAGGGGATGGACTACTGGAAGGACAGCCCGTTCACCGGATACCTCTTCACCGTGGTCACCGACCCCGCGCGTGGGCGTGCGTTCCACCTCAACCGGTACGGCCTGTACGCCTGGTCCTCCGACGGGCACCTGCACGCCCGTATCAGCACGGACGACAAGCCGTTCACGGCCCTCAAGCACTTCCGGCTGCTGGGATGCTCCCCCCAGGGAGAGCCCGTCCTCGCGCACCGCAAGCAGAACCTGCTGCTGCGCGTCCCCCCGCCCGCCACGCTGACCGACCTCGCACAGACCGTGGAGGAGGCGCTGCGCGCCTACGGGCGTGAGCGCACCAGCCTGAAGAAGGCGTGGTCACCCGTCAACTGGTGCTGGACCCACACCCCCGGCGACCTTCACCACCTCTGAACGCTGGGGAGCGCCCTACACCGACACCGGGAGCACGGCCGGGCCGCGCAGGTTGATCCGCCCGTTCCACTCGACCTCGCCGTCGAACGCCAGGCCGGGGAAACGCCGCACCAGCCGTTCGATCGCCACCCGGCCCTCCAGCCGGGCCAGCGCCGCGCCGAGGCAGTGATGGGGTCCCGCGCCGAAGGCCACGTGCTGCCGGGCGTTCTCCCGGTCGATGCGCAGCCGGTCGGCGTCCGCGCCCCAGAACTCCTCGTCCCGGTTGGCCGACGCGAGCCCGGCGACCACGAACGTGCCCGGTGGGATCGTCCGGCCGCGCACCGTGTACGGCTCGACGGTGATCCGCCGGGACTGCTGGACCGGGCTGTCGTAGCGCAGGACCTCCTCGACGGTGTTGGCCGCCAGGTCCGGCCGCCCGCGCAGCAGGGCGAGCTGGTCGGGATGGCGCAGCAGCGCCACGACGCCGTTGGAGATCAGGTTCACGGTGGTCTCGTGACCGGCGACGTACAGCAGGACGACCTGCGCGACGAGTTCCTCCTCGGTGAGCCGGTCGCCGTCGTCCTCGGCCGCGATGAGGGCGCTGAGCAGGTCGTCACCCGGGGTGGCGCGCTTCCACGCGATCAGCTCCCGGGTGATCGCGGCCAGCTCCGCGCCCGCGTCGCCGATCCGGTCCTGCTGCGCGGGGTCGATCACCGGTTCGAGGGAGCGGACGACGAGGCCGCTCAGCTCCCGGATGCGCACGTGGTCGGTCGCCGGCACGCCCAGCATCCGGGAGATGACCGTGAACGGCAGCGGGAACGCCAGGGCCTCCACCAGGTCGACCCGCCCGGCCTCCTGGACGCGGTCGAGCGCGGCGTCCACCAGTTCGGTGATCTCCGGTTCGAGCGCCGCGACCGAACGGGGCGTGAACACCTTCGCGACCAGCGACCGGAGCCGGGTGTGGTCGGGCGGGTCGCGGTCGAGCATGGACAGCGTGAGCGAGGGCTCCCGGTCGTTGAGCCGGTCGAACTGCTCGCGGAAGGGCCCCTCCGCCTGCCGCGCGTCCACCGACTGCCCGGCCCGCAGGATCGCCACCACGTCCTCGTACCGGCTCAGGACGGTGACTCCGAACGGCGACTCGTGCACTGGGTCGGCCGCACGGATCCGCCGGTAGGCCGGATAGGGATCGTCGGTGAAACCGGGCTCGAAGGGATTGAACAGCAGCTGCGTCTCGGTCATCGCGCCCGCCCGCCTACTCGGTGTCGGTCACCTACACTGTGTATGTCGACACCCCCCGCCTGTCAAGCGCCGGACCTCCCGAGGCCCCCGGGTGACGGGTGTCCCGGGGCTTCGGCACGGTGGCCGGTCAGGCCCGGACGGAGCTGCCGGGGCCCCTCCCACCGCCGCGGGTTGGCTCGGCGTAGGGAAGGCGTTAAGAAGGACTGTTTTCGCTGCTCGTGGGTGTTTCCTTCGAGGGGAGTCCCGCGGGTCCGAAGGAGAACGATGACCATGGGCAGGGGGCAGCTGCGCGTCTACCTGGGGGCCGCGCCCGGCGTCGGCAAGACCTACGCCATGCTCGACGAAGGCCGGCGCCGCGCCGAACGCGGCACCGACGTGGTCGTCGGCTACGTCGAGACCCACGGCCGGCCCCGCACCGCCGCACTGCTCGACGGCCTGGAGATCGTCCCGCGCAGGCGGGTGACGTACCGGGGCGCGGAGTTCACCGAGCTGGACCTCGACGCCGTGCTCGCCCGCGCCCCACAGGTCGCGCTGGTCGACGAGCTGGCGCACACCAACGTCCCCGGCGGCGCCCACGCCAAGCGGTGGCAGGACGTGGAACGGCTGCTGGAGGCGGGCATCGACGTCGTCTCCACGGTGAACGTCCAGCACCTGGAGTCGCTCAACGACGTCGTGGAGCGGATCACCGGCGTCGCCCAGCGCGAGACCGTTCCCGACGAGGTCGTGCGGCGGGCCCAGCAGGTCGAGCTGGTGGACATGGCCCCCGAGGCGCTGCGCCGCCGCATGGCCCACGGCAACGTCTACCCGCCCGAGCGGATCGACGCCGCCCTGTCGAACTACTTCCGCGTCGGCAACCTCACCGCCCTGCGCGAGCTGGCCCTGCTGTGGCTGGCGGGCAAGGTCGACGAGCAGCTCGACCGCTACCGCGCCGACCACGGCATCGCCGGGACGTGGGAGGCCCGCGAACGCGTCGTGGTGGCACTGACCGGCGGCCCGGAGAGCGAGACCCTGATCCGCCGCGCCACCCGCATCGCCGCCCGGACCAAGGGCGCCGACCTCCTCGCCGTCCACGTCACCCGGGGCGACGGGACGGCCGGGGCGCGGCCCGCCGACCTGGCCCGGCAACGCGAGATCATCGAGGGCCTCGGCGGCACGTACCACCAGGTCGTCGGCGACGACGTGCCCCGGGCGCTGCTGGAGTTCGCCCGCGCCGTGAACGCCACACAGCTCGTCCTCGGGGTGTCCCGCCGCCGCCCGGTCGCGCAGCGGCTGCGCCCCGGCATCGGCATCACCACCACCGCGCTGTCCGGGTCGATCGACGTGCACATGGTCACCCACGACCAGGCCCGCCAGGGCATCCGCCGGGCCGTCCGCGACCGCGGCGTGCCGGCCCGCCGCCGCCTGGGCGCCCTCGCCCTGGCCGTCGTGGGACTGCCGCTGCTCACCCTGGCGCTGCACCGGCTCCGCGACGACCTCACCCTGCCCAGCGCCATCCTGTTCTTCCTGACCGCGGTGGTCGGCGTCGCGCTGCTCGGCGGCCTGTGGCCCGCCCTGTTCACCGCCGTCGCCGGGTTCCTGCTGCTCAACTGGTACTTCACCCCGCCGTACCGCGAGTGGACCATCGCCGAGTCCGACAACCTCGTCGCGCTGGTGGTGTTCGTCCTGGTGGGGGCCGCCGTGAGCGCCGTCGTCGACCGCGCCGCGCGGCGCTCCCGCGAGGCCGCCGAGCTGGGCGCCGAGGCCGAGGTGCTGTCCACCCTCGCCGGGAACGTACTGCGCGGCGAGAGCGCCCTGGACACCCTGCTGGGCAGGCTCCGGGAGACGTTCGGGCTGACCTCGGTCACCCTGCTGGAGCACCCGCCGGACGCCGAGGGCTGGCGGGTCGCCGCGACCACCGGAGGCCGGCCCTGCACCGGCCCGGAGCAGGCCGACACCACCATCCCGGTCGGCGACGACCTGGTCCTGGCGCTGCGCGGGCGGCCGCTGCCGGCCCGCGACCGGCGCATCCTGGAGGCGTTCGCCGTCCAGGCCGCCGCGGCGCTCCGCCAGCGGCGGCTGGAGGCCGAGGCCGAACGCGCCCGGCCGCTGGAGGCCGTCGACCGCATGCGCACCGCCCTGCTCAACGCCGTCAGCCACGACCTGCGCACCCCGCTCGCCTCCGCCAAGGCCGCCGTGGAGAGCCTGCGCAACACCGGGATCGACTGGACCGCCGGCGAACGCGCCGAGCTGGCCGACACCGCCGCCGAGTCCCTCGACCGGCTGGACCGGCTCGTCGCCAACCTCCTCGACATGAGCCGCCTACAGGCCGGCGCGCTCGGCATGGTGCTCCGGCCGCTGACACCGGACGAGATCGTTCCCCGTGTCCTCGGCGACCTGGGGCCCGACGACCGGCGGCGGGTGACCATCGACGTCCCGGGCGACCTCCCGGAGATCCAGGCCGACCCGGCGCTGCTGGAACGCGTCCTGGCCAACCTGGTGTCCAACGCGCTCCGCCACAGCCCGCCCGGCAGGCCGGTACGGCTGACCGCCGGGGCGATCGGGGACCGGGTGGAGCTGCGGGTCGCCGACAGCGGTCCCGGCATCCCGCCCGCCGACCGGGAACGCGTCTTCCAGGCGTTCCAGCGGCTGGACGACCGCGACAACCACACCGGCGTCGGCCTCGGCCTGGCCCTGGCCCGTGGACTCACCGAGGCGATGGGCGGCGAACTCCTCCCCGAGGACACCCCCGGCGGCGGCCTCACCATGGTCGTCGCCCTTCCCGTCCACACGACCCCGGGCACCGAACGGGCCGCCGCCGTCCCGGGTGCCGCCGAGCGCCCGCCACCCCCGGGGGAGGTCACCTGATCGCCTTACCGTGTGGGTCTTCCCGGGGCTGATCCGTACCTGACCCTGCCGGCGCTCGCCTTCGCCGACCCGGGTGCCTCGGCGGACCTGATCAACGACGTGGTCGACTTCTTCGCCGAACTCCTCGGCTGACGCACGCTCCGGCGCGTCGTCAGGGGACGATCGCGTACTCGGTGAAGAGCCCGCAGGTGGCGAAGCCGAGGCGGTGGTACACCGGCTCGCCTTCGGGGGAGGCCTGCAGGACGGCGACGCGGTGGTCCGTCTCGCGCGCGAGGTGGAGAGCGGCCAGGGTGATCGCGCCGCCGTAGCCGCGGCGGCGGTCGGCGGCCAGGGTCGAGATGTTGTAGATCCCGGCGACGTCCGCGTGCAGGAAGACCTCGGCGGTGCAGACCGGACGCCCGTCCACGTAACCGACGAGGTAGCGGGCCGGGCAGCCGGGGGACAGGGCCTGCGCGGCGGCGTCGGCGTAGAAGCGGCGGACGGTGGCGGCGGGCGGGTCCCAGTTGGCGGCGACGATCGCGGCGTAGTCGGCGAGCTGGCCGGGCGTGGTGACCGGGCGGATGTCCAGGCCGACGGACGGCGGGTCGGGCAGGGGCCCCGCCAGCTCCTTCCACATGCCGTTCTCGCCGTCGCCCGCGGGCAGACCGGCGTCGGCCAGGAGTTCGCCGAGCCCCGGAGGTGTGGAGGCGGGCCCGACCCACCAGGAGAACGTCCTGCCGGTGGCGGTCACCTGCTCCACGGTCTCGGCGATGCGCCCCGGCGCGCTCTCGGCGGTGAGGCGTGCCGCCGCGACGATGTTGAACGTGTCGTCATCGATACCGCTGTCGGCGACCAGCAGGTCATCGGTCTCGGTGACGGTGGCGCCCGGCATGCCCCGATGCAGATGGCAGGAATGCTCGGCGAGATTCCGTTCCATCCTCGCCTGCACGTCCGTCACGTCCACGACAGCCCCCTCCGTCCCAAGGCTATCGAGGTACGCCCGGCTGTGCCGTCACGGGCAGGCGGCGCGGCCCGGCGGTGTGGTCTGGGCCGGGGGCGTGGTGCCGAAGGCCGCGGGAGCGGCGTCGACGTCGGGTTCGTCAACCCTGCGGCCGGTTTTGGACACGTACGACCGTTCCGGCGGCGCCAAGTGACGATGAGGAGTGTGGCCGACGTAGGCGGGTCCCGGGAGCCGGAGGCAGAGCATGGTCAGTGAGAACGCCGCCAAGCTCGCGGTCCTCATCGATGCCGACAACGCCAAGCCGTCGGCGGTGGAGGGACTGCTGGCTGAGGTCGCCAAGTACGGCACCGCCCACGTCAAACGCGCGTACGGAGACTGGACCAGCGAGCGTCTCGGCGGCTGGAAGGAACGGCTGCTGGCCCAGTCGATCCAGCCGATCCAGCAGTTCGCCTATACGACGGGCAAGAACGCCACGGACGCGGCGATGGTCATCGACGCGATGGACCTGCTGTACACCGGGCGGTTCGACGGCTTCTGCATCGTCTCCAGCGACAGCGACTTCACTCGCCTGGCCGCCCGGATCCGTGAGTCCGGCCTGACCGTCTACGGGTTCGGTGAACGGAAGACGCCCAAGCCGTTCGTGGCCGCCTGCGACAAGTTCATCTACATCGAGAACCTCACGCACGCCAATACCGGGAACGCGCCCAGTGAGGCGGCGGCCAAGCCCGCCTCACGGACGGCGGCCACCACGCTGAAGGGCGACACCGCCTTGGTGAACCTGCTGCGGCACGCCGTGGAGGCCGCCTCCGACGATGACGGCTGGGCCCATCTCGGCCACGTGGGCCACATCATCACCCAGCGGCAGCCCGACTTCGACTCCCGCACCTACGGCCACGCCAAACTCAGCGGCCTGATCGCCGCCACCACCTTGTTCGAGGTGGACCGCCGCAGCCCCGGAGACGGCAAACCGGCGGACATCTACGCCCGGGACAAGCGCCGCCCCCGTAGCGGACCGGCACCCGTCCCCGACCCTTCTGCCAGCATCGATTCCGCCTAGTTCCGGGTCGCTGGTCATTGCTCACGCCCTGCGACGGGAGTCGGCTTGGTCACGCCTCGCTGTCTGTGGGTCGCGATGGCCCCTTCGGTGGGGTGAGGTGTCCAGTGCCGGAGTTTCTCGGGGTTGCGTATCGCCCAGATGCGTTTGATGCGGTCCTCCGCGATGTCGAACGCGTACACGGTGATCGTGATGCCGTCCTGCTGGGCCACAAGTCCCGGCCGGCCGTTGACCGTACGCAGCGCGAAGGTCGCGTTGCCGGGTGCCCGGACGGCGAGATCGACCAGGAAGTGCGCGATCCGCTCGGCACCTTCGGTGGGACGGAGCCGGGCATCGGCGAGTCCGCCGCCGTCGCCGATCACTGTGGCGTCGGGGTCGAGGAGCCCGATGAGGGCGTGGATGTCCCGTGCTTCCCACGCCTGTTTGAAGTCCTTGACGATGGCGGCCTGGCGGGCCGGTGGAGGCGTGAGGGCTTGTGAGGCGCGGACGCGGCGGCGCGCCGAGGTGGCCAGTTGACGGCAGGCGGCCGGGGTACGGCCCACGATGTCGGCGACCTCGGGGAAGCTGTAGCGGAACACGTCGTGGAGGATGAACGCGACGCGCTGGGCGGGGGTCATGGATTCCAGGACGACGAGGAAGGCCATGTTGACCGACTCGTCCAGGGTGACCCGGTCGGCCGGGTCGGTGGTGGCGGCTCCAGGCCGGGTGCTGGTCCACTCGGTGCGGTCGGGGAGCGGTTCGGGGATCCATTCGCCCACGTAGCGTTCGCGGCGGGCGCGTGCGGAGCCGAGCAGGTCCAGGCAGATGCGGCCGGCGACCTTGGTCAGCCAGGCGCCGACCGACTCGATCTCCTGCTGCTGGTGCGGTGTCAGGGCGTACCAGCGGGCGTAGGTCTCCTGGACGACGTCCTCGGCGTCGGCCAGCGACCCCAGCAGCCGGTAGGCGAGGTTGATCAGCCGACGCCGCTCGCTGGTGATCACGCTCAGGCCCGGGTCGTGTCCTGTCTCGGATCGGATGGTCATGGTGCCGCCGTCCCCCCTGGTCGCGTCTGCCCTCACCGGTACGACCAGACAGGGCCCCGAACTGTGAGGCCGAACCGCCACCTCACGTTCCGGCGGCCTGGGTCGTCTTACTACTGAGAACACACACCATCCAGTGCTCGGCGAAGCCCGGCGGCATCATGAGCGGCCTCCGTGAACGCCACGGTCAACGACTGCGGCCTCACCGGCCTGGATGTGACCGAGGAGGAGACGATGAGCGACTTCCAGGCCATCGCTGACCGCGTCGAGATCGAGGCGCTGCGCGGCGAGTTCACCGACGCGGCGATGATGAGCGACTACGACCGCATCGCGATGCTGTTCACACCGGACGGCGCGCTGCGCATGCCCGACGTGCCCGTCGAACTGCTCGGCCGGGACCAGATCCGCGCCTGGCGCGAGCGCCGGGAGGCCCTGGTGGCCCTCTTCGTGCAGACCACCCACCCGGGCACCATCCGACTGGACGGCGACACCGCGTCCGGCCGCGCCTACATGCAGGAGCTCATCCGCCTGCGCGACGGCAGCTCCCACCTGAACTACGCCATCTACCACGACCGCTACCTGCGCACCGGCGAAGGCTGGAGGTTCACCGAACGCGTCTACGAGATCCGCTACCTCGACCACACCCCCCTCACGGGCTCCGCACACCATGCCCCCGACACCCCCAGCTGACCACCCTCAACCCACCCCGGCCGGGGCCGGGGTCTTCGTGGCTGACTCGGGAGTAAGCGGGGGCGGGATGCCCATCGGCTCGGCCACCAAGGGCGGTGCTTCACCCCCGGGCGTAGCGAGACGGGCAGTCGGCAGGGCGTGTCGGGTTCTTCGGACGACCCTTCGCGGTAGGGGATCGGTCGTTCGCGATGGGGTCGGTCCTTCGCGGTGGGGAAGGCTTCGGTCGTTCGTGATGGAGGGCGGGGCTGGTCATTTGCGGTGGGTGGAAGGGGTGTGGCTCGCGTGGGCCATGGGGGCTCGAGGCGTGGTCGTCGGTGGGGTTCGAGGGCCGCCGGCCGGGGGCGCCAGCAGGGAGACGGCCAGGACGAGCAGCCCGCAGGCGGTGACGAGGAGCCAGCCGGGACGTGATGCCTCGGCGAGGTCCGCGGTCGAGGCGTCGGCGATGACGCTGCCCGCGATGGCGATGCCGAGGGCCGAGCCGAGCTGGCGGGCGGTGGAGGTGATGCCCCCGGCGACACCGGCGCGGGCGGGTGGCAGGCCGCTGACCGCGGTGTTGGTGATCGGCGCGTTGGCGAATCCGAACCCGATGCCGATGAGCAGGTACGCCAGCGCCGGCACCCGGACGTCGGTGTCGTCACCGATCCGCACGAGGCCGAGGCCGCCGACCGCGATGAACGCCCCGGCGAGCATGAGCGGCGGGCGCGGGCCGTACCGTCCGACGAGCACCCCGGAGAGCGGCGCGCACACGGTCGCGGCGACCGCCATCGGGAGCGTGACCATCCCCACCGCGACCGGGGACATGCCCCGGGTGTGCTGGAGGTAGAGGGTGTTGAGCAGCAGGGTCGCGCTGAGGGCGATGAACACCACCACAGCGCCCACCGCGGCGGCGGCGAACGGCGGCCTGCGGAACAGCCGGGGATCCACCAGCGGCTCGTCCCGTCGCGACTCGACCCGCACGAAGGCGGCGACGGCCACGGCGACGACGACGTACCCGGCGATCATCGTGGGGGAGCGCCACCCGAGGTGCGGCCCCTCGATCAGCACGGCGACCGAACCGCCGACCACGACGATCAGCAGCAGTTGCCCCGGGCCGTCGAACCGGCGCGGTCGTTCCGCCCGCGACTCCGGGACGAAGACCAGGGTCAGCAGCAGGGCCACGACGACCACCGGCACGTTGATCCAGAAGACCCACCGCCACCCGGCGCCGGAGACCAGGGCGCCGCCCACGAGGGGCCCGGCGGCCATGCTGACGCCGAAGACGGCCGCCCACACCCCGATCGCCCGCGCCCGTTCCCTGGGCTCCGTGATCACATTGACGACGATCGCCAGCGCCACCGGGCTGAGCATCGACGCGCCGACGCCCTGCACCGCCCGGGCCGCGACCAGCACGCCGATGGACGGCGCGAGCGCGCACGCCACCGACGCGACCCCGAACACCGCCAGCCCCAGCCGGAACACACGCCGCCGTCCGAAGCGGTCGCCCAGCGCACCAGAGGTGATCAGCAGACCGGCCAGCACCAGGGTGTAGGCGTCGACCGTCCACTCCAGGCCGCGCGTCCCGACGTCCAGCCCGGCGCCGATCGACGGCAGGCCGACGTTCACGATCGTCGTGTCCAGCCCGACCAGGAACAGGCTCAGGCAACAGATCGCCAGCACCGCCCAGCGTCTGGGCGCAGGAGACTCGATCTCCATGGTCGCTCCTCGATGGATGTCCGGCGCCCGCGCGAGCCGGGAGCGCCGCGACAGCACTGTCGGGCCACCCCGCCCCCCTCGGCCACCAACGTTGCGAAAACCGCAACACCGACCCCAGACACCTGGCACCAACCGAGAACCGACGCCTGCCCTCACCACATCGCACCCACAGCACGATCCCCAGACGCCGTCGATGTCCTCCCGACATCGCGGTGAGCACCTGAACAGACGACACCCGGCACCGGAACCCCATCCCGATCCCCCAGAACCCACCCCCGCTCCCCGTCGCCCGGACATACCGGGCACGGACGATGGTGCCGCGTGAGCCCCAACCGCCCCCGACGACCACGACCCCCAACGTCACTCCACAGCGACATCGCACGTCGGCATCGCACCACGGCATCGCACGTCGGCTTGGCACGTCGGCTTGGCGCCATGGCTGTCGCATGACGGCGTTGCGCCACGGCATCGCAGAGCGGCACTGCACAGTGGGGTTGCATCGGGGCGTCGGTGGAGCCGTTAGGCGGAGGGGGAGCGGTGAGGGCGTTAATCCGGGTGGGTTAGGGATGCTGCGAAGCCGTTGGGGAGGGACATCGTCGGGGTGAAGTCCAGGTCGCGGGTCGCGGCGGTGGGAGAGCAGGTCCAGGCGACGCAGCGCATCTCGCGTGCCTTGTCGCGGTTCAGTGCGGGGACGGTGCCGTGGGTGCGGGTGAGGAGTTCGGCGAGGGTCGCCACGGTGCGGACGGCGAAGGCCGGGGCGGGGATCAGGATCGGCGGGCGGCGGCCGAGCGCCTCGGCGACCGCGCCGTACAGGTCGGGCCAGCCGTACTCGCGGCCGTCGCTGATCGGGTAGATGCCGACGTCCGGGTTTCGTGGGCAGAGGGGCGTGCCCTTTTCGCATGCGGAGAGCAGCGCGGTGCACAGGTCGTCCACGTAGACCATCGAACAGCGGCGAGGACCAGGGGCGAACGCCAGACCGAGCCGGACCATGCGCAGCAGCGGCGGGAGCAGCGCGGCGTCGCCGGGGCCGTACACGACGGCGGGCCGGAGGATGACGGCCTCGACCCGGTCGGCGTACTCGCGGACCGCCTCTTCGCCCGCCCGCTTGCTCGCGCCGTACCAGGACACCGGCTGCGGCGGCGTCGACCCGCGCCGGGTCCGGGGTGGCATGGACGGGCCCGCGGCGGCCAGTGAGGAGCAGACCACCAGCCGCGGCGGGCGGGGGAGGGCGGCGAGCGCGCCGGCCAGGCGGGCGGTGCCGTCGCGGTTGACCGCGTGGTATCCGGCGGCGGTCCGGGCCTTGACGGCGGCGGCGAGGTGGATGACCCGGTCGGCGTCGCGTACCGCGTCGGCGATGCCGTCCCCGGTC
>DATADI010000440.1:0-9040 GCA_036258615.1 Thermomonospora sp.
CGCGGCGCCCGCCGGGTGGTTCTCGGGCTCGCTCAGCATGAAGCTGAGATGGGTGTCGTCCAGGACGCGGACCCCGTCGCGGCCGGGGACGCCGTCCATGATCTGCAGGAACCGCGCGTAGTCGACGACGGTGGACAGCCATCCGCCGTTCGCGGCGCCCTTCTCGATGTTTACGCGCCCCTGGGCGCGCCGAACGGGGGTTGCAGGGTCGATCGGTCGATCACCGAGGTCCTGGTCTCCGGGTCGCGGTAGACGACCTCGCCGGAGGCTCGGGTCAGGGTGGACCCGAGCCGCATGCGGGTCGCGGGGATGCCCATCGGGGCCAGCACCCGCTGCCGGACGTAGGTCTCGTACCCGAGGCCCGTGACGTTCTCGATGATCTTCCCGAGCAGCATGTAGCCGAAGTTGTTGTAGGACGACGAGGTTCCCGGGGTGTAGGCCAGCGGGCGGGTGATGCCCCAGCTGATGTTGAGGTCGCGGGAGATCGGCAGGGCCGCGGACAGCTCGTCGGCGATCTGGAGGTCCGCGCCCGTCAGGTTGTTGGGCGACCAGCCGCCCTGGTGCCGCAGCAACCGGGCCACGTTCACCTGGTCGAGACCGGCGGCGACCTGCCTGCCGGGCGGCGGGGTGAGGGTGACCCGCTGCGGCAGCGTGTCGAGGATCGAGAGCCGACCGTCCTGGACGAGCGACATGGTGGCGACGGCCGTGACCGGCTTGCTCAGGCTGGCGATCCGGAACAGCGACGTCGGCCTGACCGTGACGCCGGACTCGCCGTTGCTGTAGCCGCGCGCCATGAGCAGCCTGCCGTGACGGACGACGGCCAGCGCGCCGCAGGTGATGCCCCGTTCGGTCATGAACGTGCGGACGGCGTACTCGAAGGCGTCCATGCCGGGGGCGATGGGGCCGTCCGGGGCGATGGCGGCGGCGGAGGCGCGGGCACGGCCGGTGAGCAGGGCGGGGGCGGTGGCTGCCAGCCCACCGGCGGCCAGCAGTCTTCCGAAGTCGCGACGGGTGGTCGTGGGGGCCAAGAGGCTCCTCTCGCGAGAACGGTCCCGCGCGGACCCACGGGACCTCATACGGAAGTCATACCATATGAAACTCAAAACAAGGGGCGCCCTCCGGAGGGGGAGGGCGCCGTGGGCGGGCGAGGGTCAGCGGGAGGGGTCGCGGTTGTAGAGGTGGCGGGACCACAGGTAGCCGACGACGGTGAGGCCGGTGCACCAGGCGAGGGCGATGGCGGCGCTGTCGCCGATCTCGGTGCCCATCAGCAGGCCCCGCAGGGTCTCGATGACCGGGGTGAACGGCTGGAAGTCGGCGAACAGGCGCAGGCCGTCCGGCATGGAGTCGGTGGGGACGAAGCCGCTGCCCAGGAACGGCAGGAGCATCAGCGGCATCGGGGAGTTGCTGGCGCTCTCGACGCTGTCGGCGACCAGGCCGAGGGCGACCGCGAGCCAGGTGAGGGCCAGCACGAACAGGACCAGCAGCGCGGCGACGGCGGCCCACTCGACCGGCGAGGCGTCGGGGCGGAAGCCGAGCAGCAGGGCGACGCCGAGGACGGCCGCCATGGCGAGCAGGGTCTGGATCATGCTGCCGACGACGTGCCCGGTCAGCACCGAGGCGCGGGAGATCGCCATGGTGCGGAAGCGGGCCACGATGCCCTCGGTCATGTCCATGGCCACCGAGACGGCCGTTCCGGTGGCGGCCCCGGCGGCGGCCATCAGCAGGATGCCGGGGGTCACGTAGGCGAGGTACTCCTTCCGGCCACCCGACGCGCCGCCGAGCCCGGCGCCGAGGGTGCCGCCGAAGACGTACACGAACAGCAGGAGGAAGACCACCGGCATCCCGATGAGCATGAACGTCAGGGACGGGTAGCGCTGCATGTGCCGCAGGTTGCGCCGCAGCATGGTCGCCGAGTCGGTGACGGCGAGGGAGAGGGTGCTCATCGGGCGGGCTCCTTGGCGGGGTCGCCGGTCAGGGTGAGGAAGACGTCGTCGAGGTCGGGGGTGTGCACGGACATCTCGTCCACCTCGACGGAGTGGTCGTCGAGCCGGGTCAGCAGGGCCCGCAACGACCGGACGCTGCCGTCGCTGGGGACGCGGAGGGTGAGCGCGTCCTCGTCCAGGGAGCCTTCGCCGAGGGTGCGCAGCGCGGCGGCGAGCGCGTCCTCGTCGGGGAAGCGCAGGCGGACGTGGCCGCCGGGGACCAGGCGCTTCAGCTCGCTGGCGGTGCCCTCGGCGATCAGCCTGCCGTGGTCGAGCAGCGCGATGCGGTCGGCGAGCTGGTCGGCCTCCTCCAGGTACTGGGTCGTCAGGAAGATCGTGACGCCGTCGGCGACCAGGTCCCGCACGATCTGCCACATGGTGCGGCGGCTGCGCGGGTCCAGCCCGGTGGTGGGCTCGTCCAGGAACACGATGCGCGGGTCGCCGACGAGCGTCATCGCCAGGTCCAGCCGTCGCCGCATGCCGCCGGAGTACGTGCTCGCGGGCTTGCGGGCGGCCTCGACCAGGTCGAACCGCTCCAGCAGCTCGGCGGTGCGCCGCCTGCCCTCGGCGCGGCCCAGGTGGTTCAGGTCGGCCATGAGCCGCAGGTTCTCCTCGCCGGTGAGGAACTTGTCCACGGCCGAGTACTGGCCGGTGACGCCGATCGCGGCGCGGACCGCGTCGGCCTCGCGGACCAGGTCGTGGCCCGCGACCCGCACGTCGCCGCCGTCGTGGCCGATCAGCGTCGAGAGGATCTGGACCATGGTGGTCTTGCCGGCCCCGTTCGGGCCGAGCAGGGAGAAGATCGTTCCTTCGGGGACGGTCAGGTCCACGCCGTCGAGGACGAGCTTGTCCCCGTACGACTTGCGCAGGCCGGTGGCGGCGATGGCGGGTTCGGTCATGACTGGCTCCAAGGGGGGTCTCAGGGGCGGCGGATGACGATGTCGCCGAAGCCGGTGCGAGCGCGGACCTCGACGGTCTCGGCCGCCTCGCCCGGGCCCTCGACGGCGTCCAGGTCGCTGCGGACGGTGCCGTGCCGGGAGTTGACGTCGAGCCAGGCGGCGGTGCCGTGGGCGACGCCCAGCTCCACCTCGCCGAAGTTGGTGTCCAGGACGACCGAGCCCCGCACCACCTCGCCGATCCGGACGCTGCCGTACGCGGTCTTGGCGGTCACGGCGCCGAGGGCGCGGTCCACGATGATGTCGCCGTTGGCGGTGTTGAGGCGGACGTCGCCGGTGACCTCGCCGACGGTGATGTCGCCGTTGGAGGTCTTGACCACGGCGGTGCCGTCGATCTCGCCGAGGCGGATCTTGCCGGTGGAGGTGGTGACCGCGGTGTGCCCGGTCGAGCGGCCGACCGAGACGTCCCCGGCGGCGGTGTGCAGCCGCAGCCTCCCGGTCCGGTCGAGGCGGACGAACCCGGTGGTGTGGAACACCGACGCGCCGAGGCGGCCCTCGCCGCGGAAGTTCGCCAGCGCCCTGGCGTCCACGCGGGAGTCGGTGGGCAGGTCGACGGTCACCTCGATCGACGGGTAGCGGCCCAGCATGGCGCGGATCCGGCTCTTGGGCGTGCGCACCGACAGCCGCCCGTCGGTGTACTCGACGCGGGTCTGCTCGGCGGCCTGGACGTCGTCGTCCCGGTCCGGGTCGGTGGGCCGGACCTCGACGACGGTGTCGGCGCGGTCGCTCGCGCGGAGGACCACGTGGCCCGTGGTGACGTCGATGAAGACGTCGATCGGCTCGGGCGTCTTGAACGAAGGCATGGCGAAGCCTCCTCATGGCTCAGCAGAGGGAAGAAGGAACAGGGGGCGCGGTTAGCCGACCCAGCCGGTGAAGCCGCGGCCGAGATGCCGGCCGCCGGGCTCCTGGCCGCCGGGCGCGGGGCCCCGGTCGCCGGGGTCGAGGGCGGCCGACACGGCGCGGACGAGCCAGGCGTTGACCGACAGGCCCATGCGGTGGGCCGCCTCCTCGATGCGCGGCTTGAGGTGCTCGGGGAGCCGCAGCGTGATCCGCGAGACGCTGCCGCTCTCGTCGGGTTCCGAAGGCGCGGGGGGCCGGACGCCCATGGTGACCTCCAGCGCTCCGGCCAGCGCGCTGCGCAGGCTCGCGGGCCGCTCGTCCGGGACGGGCTCGGACGGCGGCGGGGTCACCACGAAGTCCGGGTCGCGCCCGCGCAGGCGCACCTCGACCGAGCCCGGCGCGAGGTCGCGGGTGATCTCGTCGGCGGCGGCCGACAGCGCCTCCAGCAGGACGAGCCGCGCCGCCGAGTCCAGCGGCGCGGTGAGCCGCTCGGCGAGCGTGCGGGCGGCGTCGCCCCCGGCCTCGGCGGCGACCGCCAGCTCCCGGCGGAGGTGATCGACGTACGGCGTGAGGTCCATGACGTCAGTATGATGTCATCATGACGTCATCGTCAACCCTCTATGCCGTTGTGCCTGGTCAGAGCATGACGCCATGACGGCGTCACGGTGATGTCAGACCTCCAGGATGAGGGTGATGGGGCCGTCGTTCGTCAGCGTCACCTTCATGTCCGCGCCGAACCGGCCCGTCTCCACCCGCGCGCCCAGCGACCGCAGCTCCGCCACCACGGCGTCCACCAGAGGCTCGGCCACCGGCCCCGGGGCCGCGTCCACCCAGCTCGGGCGGCGGCCCTTGCGGGTGTCCCCGTACAGGGTGAACTGGCTGACCACCAGCAGCGGCGCGCCCACGTCCGAGCACGACTTCTCGCCCTCCAGGATCCGCAGCCCCCACAGCTTGCCCGCCAGCCGCCGCGCCTTCTCCGGGGTGTCGTCGTGCGTCACCCCCACCAGGACCAGCAGCCCCGGCTCCTCCACCGCGCCGACGACCGCGCCGTCCACCGTCACGTCCGCCCTGCTCACCCGCTGTACCACTGCTCGCATGGGACCCGATTGTGCCGTCCCTTGCGGGGGGATGCGGACACGGCGGATCATGCCCGTATGACAGCAACGACGCTGATCACCGTGGCGCCCACCGGCGCCGAGACCGACACGTCGGACGCGCCCGCTCTGCCGGTGACCCTGGACGAGCTGGTGAAGGCCGCCGAGGAGTGCGAAGGCGCCGGGGCGGCCGTCATCCACGTCCACATCCGCGACGAGCAGGCCCGGCCCACGCTCGACCTGGGACGCCTCAGGGAGACCGTCCGGGCGCTCCGCGAGACGACCGGGCTGATCGTGCAGCTCTCCACCGGCGGCGCGGTCACCGACTCCTACGAGGACCGCCTGCGGGTGCTGGACGCCCAACCCGACGCCTGCTCCC
Source organism: Thermomonospora sp. (assembly GCA_036258615.1). Lineage (GTDB taxonomy): Bacteria > Actinomycetota > Actinomycetes > Streptosporangiales > Streptosporangiaceae > Thermomonospora. The sequence continues at coordinate 5,252 of DATADI010000440.1, forward strand.
TGACCTGCGGGACGGTCAACTTCGGCCACGACGTCTTCATGAACCCGTGGCCGTTCATGGCCCGGCTCTACCGGCGGACCCAGGAGCTGGGGATCGTCCCCGAGTTCGAGCTGTTCGACCTGGGGCACGTGGCGGCGCTGCACCGCCTGCTGGACGAGTTCGGCGAGCCGTACGGCGGCCACGTCCACTGCGACCTGGTGATGGGGGTGCCGGGCGGCATGCCGGGGGACGCCCGGACGCTGGTCGCCGCCGTCGAGGCGCTGCCCGCCGGGGCCACCTGGTCGGCCACCGGGATCGGGCGCACGACCCTGCCGGTGATGTTCGCCGCGCTGTCGGCCGGGGGGCACCTGCGGGTCGGCATGGAGGACACCCTCAACTACGCCCGCGGTAAGCCCGTCACGTCGAACACCGTGCTCGTCGAACGGGCGGCGGCACTGGCCCGGTTCGCGCAACGTCCGCCCATGACCGCCGAGGAGGCACGTGCCTTCCTGGGAATTCGGCCCCGCCGGTGAGCGCGTCGCACGGCGATCTGGGTAGAGAGGGCACGGTGGAGACCCATCCTGTCCTGGTCGAGGTGGTGCGGTCCGGGTTCGTGGAGTCCCGGCACCGGGGGGTTGCCGTCGCGCTCGACGCCGACGGCGCACCGCGCGTACGGCTCGGCGCGGCCGACGAGCCGATCTTTCCCCGCTCGGCCAACAAGCCGCTCCAGGCGGTCGCCATGGCGCGCAACGCCGTGGGCCTGTCCGGTGAGCTGCTGGCGCTGGCCGCCGGGAGCCACTCCGGCGAGGACTTCCACGTCGAGGGCGTGGAACGGATCCTGGCGGGCGCGGGCCTGACCTCCGGGGCGCTGCGGTGCCCGGAGTCCTGGCCGATGGACTCGCGGGTGATGGCCGCGGTGGCGCGGTCCGGCGGCACCCCGTCACGGCTGCGGATGAACTGCTCCGGCAAGCACGCGGCGATGCTGGCGACCTGCGTGGTCAACGACTGGCCGACCGCGACGTACCTCGCGCCGGACCATCCGTTGCAGCAGGCGATCCGGCAGACGGTCGCCGACCTGACCGGGGAGAAACCGGCGGCCGTCGGGGTGGACGGCTGCGGTGCGCCGCTGTTCGCGGTCTCCACCACGGGCGTCGCCCGCGCCTACCGGGCGCTGATGCTGGCCGCCCCCGGCACCCCGGAACGGCGGGTGGCCGACGCGATGCGCGCCCATCCCGAGTGGACCTCCGGCACGCGGCGCGAGGAACGCGCCCTGATGACGGCGGTGCCGGGGCTGCTGGTCAAGTGCGGGGCCGAAGGGGTGGACGCGTTCGCGCTCCCGGACGGACGGGCCGGAGCGCTCAAGATCCAGGACGGTGCCATGCGGGCGCGTACCCCCGTGACCGTCGCGCTGCTGCGGGCGCTGGGCGTGGACGGCGACGGGCTCGCCGCGCTCGCCGAGGGCCCCGTGCACGGCGGCGGCGAGGTGGTCGGCGCGATCCGTCCCGCGCCCGACCTCCTCGCCGTCGTGCCGCACACCTGACCCCGGAGGATCAGGTGCGGTCCTGCCTCTCCTGGTAGCGGTCCAGCTCGACCGGGTCGCCCTCCAGCACCCCGCCCTGGACGGGTCCGCGGTGAGCGGACGAACCGCGGATCCGTTCGGGGTGCTTGACGCGCCGGCGCGCCGCCCGGACCGTCAACGTCACCCAGGTCGCCAGGGCGAGCGCGACCAGGATCGGACCGAGGACGTGCCAGTAGCTGTCACCCAGCCGAACGGCCATGGTCACCATGTCATCCACCTCCAATGCCAGGCCCTTACCCGGCAAAGGGGCGTCAACGCGACGAACGCGTCACAGACTGCGGAACTGCCTGGTCCGGGAGATCGCGCCGGAGGTGGCCAGGGTGAACGTCCGCATCGACTCGGCGAACTTCGACAGGTCCCACTCGGCGGGGCCCTCGTACCAGTACAGGTTGTCGGCGCCCTCGGCCTGCACCCCGGCGTCCTCGACCGTCTTGGCCCACTTGCCGACCAGGTCGAACACCACCGCGTACGGCAGGTACCGGGAGAACAGGGCGATCCGCTGCGGGCCCTCGACGCCCTCGGGGGCCTCGCCCTGGGCCAGGTGGTTCTGGAAGCCGATGGTGTGCGCCAGCACGGTCGCGCCCCGGGCGGTCTTGGCGGGCATGTACTGGCCGCCGACCGCCAGCGCCGCCCCGCCGATGATCACCGCCAGGCCGACCAGCGCCAGGTCGGTGAACACCGCCAGCGCCACCGTGCCCGCCACGCCCAGCACGGCCAGCACGATCCCGGCCGTGGACCAGCGGCTGCGCACGGTGTCCGGCCGCCGCGCGAACCAGCCCTGCTTGACCACGTCGTCGTACATCGCCGACCGGACCCGGGCCAGCCGGGCGGCGAACGCGCCGTCCAGCTCCGACAGCTTGATCGTCTCGCGCTGGCCGCCCTCGCCGTTCTCGAACAGCGCCTCCAGCAGCAGCCGCTCGTAGGGGAGCAGGTCGTCGGCGGGCCGCCGGAGGCGGCGCAGCGTCCAGTCGGTGCGGCCGGTGACCGCCCGGTCCTCCTCCTCGATCAGCAGGTACGCGCGGACCGCCAGGTCCACGATCGTCGCGGTGACGTCGATGACGTCGGCCTGCTCGTCGATCAGCGTGCCGATCTGGCCGGGGCGCACCCCGTCCGGCGGGGCGAACTCGGCGCCCTCCACGGCGGGCCGGTCGCCCTCGGCGGCGTGCCGGCCGACCGCGCGGGCGTCCCGGCCGCGCAGCAGGTACAGCACGCCGAACCCGCCCAGCAGCAGCACCAGCAACGCCACCAGGGCGCTCGTGGTGATCGCGTTGACCGAGAACGCGGTGGCCAGCGTGCGGCGCTGCTCGTACAGCGGGACGCCCCGGGTGGTGCCGTCGGGGTAGCTCACCACGACGGTCAGGAAGTCGCCGGGATGCATGGCCTGCTGCGCGAACATGCCCTGCGTGTGGGTGTGGTTGGTGAAGAACTGGGTGCAGCCGATGGCGCTGCGCGGCGGCCCGGCGAAGCAGTTGATCTGGCGGACCACCATGGCGGGCCCGCCGACGGTCGCCTTCGCCGAGTCGACCGGCACCTTCCAGCCGCCGATCGCCGGCCAGCGCAGCTCCTCGTACTGGCCCAGCGGGGTCACCGCGCCGCGCACCTCGTACTCCAGCAGCACGGTGCGCCGCCCGCGCAGCTCGGCGGGGCCGCTGACCTTGACGATGGTGCGGTCGCCGTCGGTGGACGAGGTCACCTGCATCGGGCCGCCGTCCGGGCTGGTGGCCCGCAGGTTCTCGACCTTGTAGACCCGGTCGCGGGTGTCGCTGTCACGCTCGCGGGTGAGGAACGACCGCTCGAACGACCGGCTCCCCGCGAACTGGTAGACGATCGTCTCCCTCGCGCGGGCCACACCGTCGGGCCCGAGGGTGAGCACGAGGTCGTCGCTGACGACCCGTCCGGAGGCCGCCCGCTGCGGCGTCTCGCCCGCCGCCGGTGCCGCGATGCCGAACAGGAGCACAGCGGCGAGAAGGAGGGGGGCGGCGGTCCGCCGCGATCGTCCCGACATGGGCGCACATGGTAGCGGGTACGGCCGACGGCGGCCTGGCGGCGACGAGAACGGCAGATGTCGGCCACCCTGCTCTGACCTGCGGGATCGTCCGGTGGACATGTCTCCTATGCGATGATCCCACCCATGGCACGCCAACCCCCCGCGCCGCCGGCGCACCGGTACGCGCCGGCGCGGGCGCCTGGCACGCCGTACCGGCTGCCGCCGCGGCGGCCCCGGCCCCGCC
>DATADI010000441.1:0-3508 GCA_036258615.1 Thermomonospora sp.
CACCACCCGCTGCTGCTGCGCGGCGTGCACGGCGTCGGCGCCGACACACCGAAGGGCGCCCTGCTGCACCGGCTCATCCGCGGCAGCACCGCGCTCTTCACCGCGCACACGAACGCCGACTCGGCCGACCCCGGCGTGTCCGACGCGCTGGCCGCCGCGATCGGGCTGGACGTGAGCGGCCCGCTGGTCGCTACCCCGGCCGAGCCGCTGGACAAGATCGTGACGTTCGTCCCGACCGGGCCGGTCATCACCGCGGTGCACGAGGCGCTGTCGGCGGCGGGCGCCGGCCTGATCGGCGACTACAGCCACTGCTCGTTCGCGACCGCCGGCACCGGCCAGTTCAAGCCGCTCGAAGGTGCGCAGCCGGTGATCGGGGCTGTCGGCAAGCTCGAGCGGGTGGCCGAGACGAAGCTGGAGATGGTGCTGCCGCGCGGGCGTCGGAAGGAGGTCGTCGCCGCGCTCCGGGCGACGCACCCGTACGAGGAGCCGGCATTCGACGTCTACGAGCTCGCCGAGCTGCCCTCGAGTCGGGGTCTCGGCCGGATCGGCACACTGCCCGCGCCCGAGCCGTTGTCGGCGTTCGCGGCGCGGGTGCGCGCGGCGCTGCCCGCGACGGCATGGGGTGTGCGCGCCGCAGGCGACCCGGACCGGCCGATCCGGACTGTCGCGGTCTGCGGCGGCGCGGGCGACTCCGCGTTGGGGGCGGCGACCAGCGCAGGCGTCGACGCCTATGTCACCGCGGACCTGCGCCACCACCCGGCGGCCGAGCACCTGCTCGCCGGCACGGTCGGCCGCGCGACGCCGGCGCTCGTCGACGTGGCGCACTGGGCGTCGGAGTGGCCCTGGTGCGCGCAGGCGGCCGACGTGGTGCGCGCGGCACTGGGGGACCGCGTCGAAGTCACGGTGTCCACCCGCCGCACCGACCCGTGGAGCATCGGCGCCGCAGGCTGACGTCCCGCCCCCAGCTCGTCCCGACCGACGCAAGACTCGTCCGGTCGGAACGGGGGACTCGCCGGGCCCGAACGCGGGCCTCGCCCCGTCCGAACGCGGGACTCGCCCGGAACATGAGACTCGCCGTGGCCGCGAGATTCGCAAACCGAACGCGAGACTCGCCCGCGAGAACGGGAGAGTCGCCGTGCTGGGACGCGGGCTCGCGTGCCCAGAGCGCGACTCGCGGGAATCCACAGCACGACTCGCGCGCATCCATCCCTGAAGGAGCGGGGCCGGTCAACCCCCCTGGTTCGTGTGGTTGATCTTTTCTTTGGCGGTCTCCGCGTGCCCCTGGGCGCGTCGAAATAGGCGTCGGTGTCAAGGAGCGCCCGGAGGGCGCCCGCGTAGCAATGCCGCGGAGTTAAGTGATCTGTGGTCTCGTCAAGCTGGCGGCGGCGCGGAGCGTTTGCGCAGTTCGGGTGGGGTGTCGGCGTTCCCCGGTCGTGGTGAGTGTGGACGACGCTCGTCACGGGGCAAGGTCGTTCGTCCTCGCTGCGCTGCGGGCGCTGCAACATTGCCCCGCTGCTCGTCGCCGTCCTGATCGGCTAATACCCGGGGGCCGGGCTGGGGGAAGGTCTCGGTCGCGTTCGGGCTGCTCGTGGACGTCACCGGGCGATCGCCGGTGATGATCGCGGCGTGGTGATCAGGTAGGCGACGGGACCTCTGGTAGGTCGGTCGGACCCTTCACGATCTTCCCCACACACCCAGAGGTCCCGTTGCCCGCGCAGTCTGACACGTCGTCCCGCCCTGCCCGCAGCACCGCCACGGTCGGCACCACGACGATCACCCGGACGGTCACCGTCGCCGCCGGCGTGTTCGCCCCCGGCCATCTCGGCGAGTTGACCAGCTACCTGCCGTTCGAGCTGGTCGACGACGTCCTGGCCCAGACCCGCACCGTGCAGCGGCGGCTGCGCGAGCTGCCCTCGCGGACCGGGGTGTACTTCGTGCTCGCCCTCGGGTTGTTCCCCCGGATCGGCTACGCCCGGGTCTGGGCCAAGCTGTGCGCCGGGCTGACCGGCGCCGGCCTGGCAGTGCCCGCGGTGTCGGAGAAGGCGCTGCGCGAGCTGCGCCGCAGGCTCGGGCCGGCCCCGCTCAAGGCCCTGTTCGAGGTGGTTGCCGGACCGCTGGCCCAGCCCCGCACCCCGGGAACCTGCTTCGCCGGGATGCGCACGGTGGCCTTCGACGGCCTCAACTCGCTCAAGGTGCCCGACACCGACCGCAACCGGGGCTGGATGGGCCGCATCCGCTACCGGATGGGCTTCGCCGGCTACCCCACCCTGCGGCTGATGTGTCTGGCCGAGACCGGCACCCGCGGCCTGCTCGGCGCCACCATCGGCGCCGCCGACGACCGGGACGAAGCCACCCTGGCGCTGCGGCTGCTGCCGCTGCTGTCACCGGGCATGCTGGTGCTGCTCGATCGAGGCTTCGACGCCGCCACCTTCCTGACCGCGGTCCACCGCACCGGGGCGGTGCTGCTCGCTCGTGCCCGGTCCCAGCGCGTCCCACCGGTCCTGCGCCATCTGCCCGAGGGCTCCTACCTGTCGGACCTGGACGGGCTGGCAGTGCGGATTATCGCGGTGCGGATTATCGAGGCCGACCTGATGATGAGCGGCGCGGACGGCACCGTGGTCGGGGACCGCTACCGGCTGATCACCACGCTGCTGGACGCCGACCGGTTCCCCGCCGAGGCGCTGATCCGGCTCTACCACGAACGGTGGGAGATCGAGTCGGCCTACCTCGCGCTGCGCCACACGATGCTCAACGGGCATGTGCTGCGTTCCGGGGACCGGGCCGGCCTGGAACAAGAGGTGTGGGCGTTGCTGACGCTCTACCAGCTGCTGCGCATGGCCATGACCACCGCGGTCGAGACCCGCCCCGGCACCAACCCGGACCGGGCTAGCTTCACCACCGCCCTACAGACCGCCCGCGACCAGCTCACCGCCGCCGCCGGGATCTGCCCCGATCCCGACCAGCCCACCGACCTCCTCGGCGTCATCGGCCGGGCCGTGCTGGCCACGCTGCTACCCGCCCGCCGGGCCCGCTACAGCGCCCGCAAGGTCAAGTGCCCGACCTCCCGTTACCTCAACCGAGACGACGGCCGCCCCGCCGCCTCCACCGAGGTCACCGAGATCGAGATCCTCATCCACAACCCACCGCCCCTGGATCCGGCGCGCCGAACCCGATCCCGGCGGGTTCCGAGCCGACCCCGTGCCCCCAAGCCGCCAACACGCCGCGAGCGGGTCACCGCGCTGCTGGTCAGCGACCCCCGCCGCGCCTGGAGCGGCGCCCAACTCGCCGAGACACTGCAGATCCCCAAGCGCAACATGCTCACCCAGCTCGCCGAGTGGACCCGGCTTGGATTCCTCACCCGCACCAACGCCGGCAGCTACGCCCTCGACCCACCCCGGCCACCAGTCCCGCCACCGAGCGATCGCCGATCCGGACGGCGGGAGGAGCGGGACACGGTGGAGCGCCGGCGGCACAGCGCGGATGAACAACCTCGCCCCGCGACGGACAA
>DATADI010000442.1:0-7073 GCA_036258615.1 Thermomonospora sp.
GCTGGCCGCCGCCCAGCGGGCCGCCCACCGGCCGGTCGGCGGGTACCTGTTCGTGGACGCCGACCTGCCCGTGCACCGGCGGCCCGATGACGGGCACGGCCACGGCCACGCCCACCGCGGTGCCGTGCCGGTGCCGGCCGACTGGCCCGAGGCGCCGTGCGGGTACGTGGGCACCGGGGACGTCCAGGACGCGGCGGCGCGCCAGGCCCGGCTGCGGGGCTGGCCGGTCACCACCCGGGCCGGGCGGACGGACCAGGAGATCGCCCGCGCCCTCGGTGAGCTGCTGCCCGCCCTGTGAGGTAGGCGCTCAGGCCTTGAGCAGGTCGTCCAGCATCGCGTCGTACTCGTCCTCGGCGCGTCCGAGGTCGATCCGGGCCCGGTAGCGCAGCCGCAGCAGGGCCTCCAGGCTGTCCTCGGCGACGGCGAGGTCACCGGGGTCGTCCAGGTCGCCCAGCTCGCCCAGCGCGTCGAGGTCGCCGTCGCGGCGCTCGCCGGAGCGCAGCGCCAGCACCACGTCCGCGCCCGCCGTCGCCCAGTCGTACGCGCCGATCATGTCGCCCTGCGCGTACAGCACCTCGGCGACCGTCCGGTAGACCTCGGGGTCGCGGGGCCGGTCGGCGCGGATCTGCTCGATCAGCGCGCGGGCCTCGTCGCCCCGGCCCAGCTCGAACAGCGCGTCGGCGAGGTAGGCGCGGGGGTCGCCGTAGGTCTCCCCGCCGTCCTCGATCGCCTGGCGGTACAGCTCGGCCGCCTTGTCATGGTCCCCCGCGTGCTGCCACTGCTCACCGGCGCGCAGCAGCACCTTGGCCCGGGAGACCCCGCCGGACACCGACGCCGCCAGCTCCGACAGGCGTCGCGCCGCCGACGTGTGATCGCCAGTGCGCAGGGTGTCGAACTCCAGATCGTCGAGATCGTCTTCCGTCACATGCGTCACGGTTCAACGCTACCCGCCGGTCGGCCCCCGAAGCGGGGGAATTGCGGATGATCGCGAATCGGATTCGTGTATGCCCGGAGCGGGAGCGCTAGCGGCGGGAACGTTCGAGGGCGTCCCAGAAACCCCGGCGCAGCGCGTGCCGGACCTCGTCGTGCAGCAGGAAGTCGATCGGCAGCGAGGACCCCTGCAGCAGCCGGGCCTCCAGGTCCGACGGCATCCGGGGCTTGCGGGCCAGCACCGCCTCCAGCCACAGGGCGGGCGCGTCCCGGGCGACCGACTCGCCGAAGTCCTGGCCCTCCTTGTGGGCGGCCTTGACCGCGTCCGCGAGGGTGGGGGTGCTCTGCTGCTGCGCGGGCACCGGCAGCGGGGTGATCTGCTGCGGGCCCGTGTAGGGGCTGTGCTGCGGGGTCACCGGCGGCGACGGATGCGGGATCGACTGCGGCCCGGTCGGCCCGGAGGGGGACGACGGGGCGTACTGCGAGGCGCCGCCGGAGGGCGGGGAGGGCGGCGTCGGCGCCGGCGACGGCGTGGGGATCTGCGGGTTCGTGGAGGAGCCGCCGCCGAAGCCGCCGAACATCGAACCCGGCGACGAGGAGGACGACGAGCCCTGACCCGAGGACGGCTGGTCGAGCGACGTCGAGCCCAGCCCGCGCAACGCCCCGCCGAACCCGGAGCCACCGGACGCACCGGACCCGCCGTGCCCGCCGGACCCACCGGAGCCGAAGCCCGAAGACCCGGTGCCCGTCCCGGAGGAGCCCGAGGACGAGCCGATCGGGTGCGGGCCGGTCGTGTGGAGGCTGTCGCCGCCGTGCCCGGAGCCGCCCGAGGAGGTGGAGACCGGGGGAGCGCCGGTGATCGGCGAGCCCGGCGGCGGGCTGCTGTGCGGGGCGGTCGGCAGCGGCGCGATGGTGCCGCCGGTGCTGCCGCCGTGCCCGTTGGACAGCGGCGACACCGAGCCCCCGCCGCCCTGGTCGAGCCCGCTGATCAGGTTGACGTACGGGCGCAGGTGGCCGGAGCCGATCTCGATGAGGTCGTCGCACTCCTGGCGCAGCACCCGGGAGATCGTCCAGTTGCCGTCCACCGCGACGTGCACCACCGTGACCCGGACGCCGAGGTCCTGGGCGTCGCAGATGACCTGGGCGAGGTCCTCGTCGCCGCTGACCACGACGGCGTCGGCGATGGCCCCGTTGCGGGCGAGCGTCATCAGGTCGCGGTGGATCTCGGTGTCCACGCCCTCGCGGCGGCCCGGCCGGATCCGGCCGAGCCGGAGCTTGAGGCCGGGCAGGTCGGCGAGCGCCTCGTGCTCGGGTGAGCGCCGTCCCTCGACCGTCGCCTCGTACCAGTAGCAGCGCAGCAACGGCATGCCGGTGCGTTCGCGGCCGAGGTTGCCGAGCAGCTGGAGCAGACCTCCGAAGTCCCAGGAGACCGTCTCCCGATGGCGGGTCCCGTGCACCGCCATCGCGCCGTCCGCCAGCAGGTAACCGGCGTCTACGAACAGCGCACAGCGATCCATGTCGCACCGCCCTCCATCACTTCGGGACCCATGTGACTGCCGGCTCCGCGAGCGTGACCGTGTCGGCGGCCCACGTTCCTCTTCGGCGGACGCCGGGACGCGAGGGACCCCGGGCATCACCAGCGTAGTGAAGGCCCCGAGTGCCGTCGCCCGATCCGGCGATTCGCCGTTGATTCACAAGGGGACCCCTCCCAGAGCGCTGCGACCGGACGCTACCAGCCGTTCCGGTCGGCCGGAATGCCTCTCCATGATCTTTACAGGCGAGGTCGACGGCCGGTTCGATGGTAGAGGGAACCGGTGACCCGCCGCCTTAAGCGGAACTCAAGAGTTCGGGCGTGACAGCGTGGCCGATCCGCGTGGTGTCAGCGTGGTGCCGCCGCTCGCTGCCTCCCAGCGCACCCGGGCGTCCCGGCCGTCGATCTCGATGGTGGCGATCATGTTCTCGAACCAGGGGCCTTCGGTCAGCCGCCACCGCAGCGGCGGCCTCGGCACCCGGGCCAGCGCCGCCAGCCCCCGGAAGAACCAGGCCATGCCCGGCCGGCAGGCCAGCACGTTCGCCCAGCGGAACTTCCCCGCCAGCGGGTTCCGCAACGGCGAGCACACCACCTGGGAGATCGGCGCGCCGGTGGCCGGGGCGGTGACCCGGGCCAGGTAGGAGTAGTGCACGTCGCCGGACAGGAACGCGACGCTGGCCGGGGCCCGGCCGCGTTCGCCGCGCGCCACCGCAGCCACGTCCTCGGCGACCGCCCGGAACGAGCCGTCGAACGCCGCCCAGTGCTCCAGGTCGGCGGCCTGCCGCACCTTCTCGCCGAGCCTGGCCCCGCCCTTCCCCCAGGCGCCGGCCGCCATCGCCTCGTTCCAGTTCTCGGCGTTGTGGATGGACCGCGGCAGCAGGTACGGCAGCGAACTGGCGATCAGCAGGTGGTCGCGGTCGCCCTGGCACTGCTCGTCCAGCCAGGCCAGCTCGGCGTCGTCGAGCATGGCGCGCCGGTCGGCGGTGAGCAGCCGGGAGCAGCGGCTGTCCACCATGATCAGCCGGGTGCCGCCGAAGTCGTGCGCGTAGCTCCAGCGGGAGGTGGCGGGGTCCTTGTCGGCGCGTTCGGCGAAGTCGTCGAGGACCTCGCCCGCGTCGCCGCCCTCGGCCGCGATCCGCCGGATCCGCGCGTACAGCTCGTCGGCGGCCCGCTCCTCGGGGGTGAGGTTGCCGAGGTGCTGGTAGATCCAGTACGACCCGAGGCCGCCGGTGATGCGGGCGCGCCACCACGGCTTGGCCCACATCTGCTCGCGCCAGGCATGGGAGGTGTTCCAGTCGTCCCGGACGTCGTGGTCGTCGAAGATCGTGTAGGTCGGGACGGTGGACAGCAGCCAGCGGACGGCCGGGTCGACGCGCCAGGCCAGCGTGTACAGGTGGGCGTACTCCTCGAAGTCGGCGACCTCGTCCCGGGGCTCGCTGTCGGGGCCGCGTCGCTCGTGGATGAACGCGCGGATCTCGTCGCCCAGTTCGTCGGCGTACACCTGGTCGCCGATCAGCAGCAGCGCGGTCGGCCAGTCGCCGGAGCCCTTGGCCAGCCGGTGCGCGTACGCCGACAGGGCGTCGGGGCCGTGGGTGCCCTCCGGGTCGGGGCTGCGGCGGCAGGACCCGAACGCGAAGCGGAGCCGGTCGCCGGGGGTCCGCGTGCGGATGACGCTGGGCGGGAAGCCCTTCTCGTCGTTCTCGGGCCATGCTTTCCGGCCGTCCAGAAGTACCTCGTAGGGGGTCTCCGCGCCGGGTTCGAGGCCGTCCACCTCCACGAGGGCGTAGTGGTGACCGTGCACGGTGAAGGTGGGGGAGGCCGCGCCGAGGACGGTGACCTCGCAGGGGCGGTCGGTCTCCACCCAGACGGTCGCGGTGCGCTCACCGACGTGGCGGAGCAGGGGGCCGAGAACCAGTTCGGTCATGGTCCGCATCTCTAGTCCACCCACGGGGGCCGCGTCCACCGCGCCGCCGATCGCCCTCACGTCCGGCAGCCGGGCCGGGGCGGTGCGCCTTCGTTCGCCCCCAGGGGCTACCGGCGAGTAGCAATGTGGTCTACCCTGCCGCCAATGCCAGTCGCCGCTGGCAGCGTTCGGGCGACACAGGGAGGACGGCCGCACCATGGCGAAGCCGGGCACGGGATCGGGGCGGGTCGTGGTGGTCACCGGGGCCGCCCGGGGCCTGGGCGCGCTGCTGGCGCGGCGGCTGGCCGCGCGGGGCGGCCGGGTCGCGCTGCTCGGCCTGGAGCCCGCCGAACTGGCCGAGGTCGCGAAGTCCTGCGGGCCCGACGCGGGCTGGTGGGAGGTGGACGTCACCGACGACGAGGCCATGGCCAGGGTCGCCGCCGAGGTCGTCGAGCGGTACGGGCGCGTGGACGTCGTGGTCGCCAACGCGGGCATCGCCACCGGCGGACCGGTGCAGTTCTCCGACCCCCGCACGTTCAACCGGGTCATCGAGGTCAACCTGCTGGGCAGCGTGACCACCGCCCGCGCCTTCCTGCCCGCGCTGCGCGAGAGCCGGGGCTACTACTTCCAGGTCGCCTCGCTGGCCGCGCTGTGCGCAGCCCCGATGATGGCCGCGTACTGCGCCAGCAAGTCCGGCGTCGAGGCGTTCGCGCACTCGCTGCGCGCGGAGGTCGCGCCGTTCGGGGTGGACGTGGGCATCGGCTACCTGAGCTGGACCGACACCGACATGGTGCGGGGCGCCGACGAGAACGAGGTGCTGCGGGAGATGCGCGCCGGGATGCCGTTCCCCGCCAACCGCACGTACCCGCTGGAGCCCACCGCCGACCGCCTGGTGGAGGGCATCGTCCGCCGCCGCGCCCACGTGTACGGGCAGCGGTGGCTCCCGGCGATGCAGCTCGTCCGGGGGTTCGTGCCGACGGTCGTCACCCAGTACGCGCGGCGGGTGATGGGCGGGTTCGAGGCCCGCTGGCTGGCCGCGGGCGCCGACACCGCGCTGGTCGGCGCCGGTGGCAGGGCCGCCGGCGCGGCCTCCGACGAGTGACGCAGGTCCACCCCCGCCGAGTTGGAGCCCCCATGCCGAGCACCACGCAGGACGTCCCGCCGGACCTCCGCCGGATCCTGGAGCACGGCGTCTCCCGGCACGCCTCGGCCACGGTGGACACCGCCACGCCGAGTGGGTTCCGCCGCGTGTCGTACGCGGAGATCGGGGTCCGCGTCGCGTGGCTGGCGCACGCGCTGCGGGCACTCGGCGTCGGTGAGGGCGACCGGGTCGGCACGTACATGTGGAACAACGCCGCGCACCTGGAGGCGTTCCTCGCGGTGCCGTGCATGGGCGCGGTGCTGCACCCGCTGGACGTGCGCCCGGGAGAGGACGTCGCGTCCGCCGTCGGCCACGCCGAGGACCGCGTTCTCATCGTGGACGGCGCGCTGCTGCCCCGGCTCGGCGCGCTGCTGCCCGACCTGAAGACCGTCGAGCACGTCATCGTCCACGGGCCGCTTCCGGACGGGTTCACCGCACCGGCGGGCATGACCGTCCACGACCATGCCGAACTGCTGCGCGACCGTCCGGCCACCTACGACTGGCCGGAGATCGACGCGGGGCAGGCCGCGGTCCTGTCCGCCGGGGAGCCGGACAGCCACCGCACGATCGCCCGGCGCGCCCTGGCCCTGGTGGAGGCGTTCGACCTGACGGAGGACGACACGCTCCTGCTGGCCGTGCCGCACTTCGAGGACCTGGGGCTGCCGTACGCGGCGTTCCTGGCGGGCGCGTCGCTGGCGGTGCCCGACCGGTTCCAGTCGTCGGAGTCGCTGGCCGCGTTCACCGCCGCGTCCCGCCCGAACCTCGGCGTCGGGTCGCCGAGGGTGTGGGAGGGCCTGCTGCCCCACGCGGCGGCGCTGACGTCCCTCACCGAGGTGGTCGCCCCGGACTGCCCGCCCGCGTTGGCGGACGCGTACGGGCGGCACGGCGTCACCCTCGTCCGTGATCGCGAGCCGGCCGCCGTGCGGCCGTAGGCGGCGTGATGGGTCTGGCGGCGAGTGACGCGGCGGTCCCCCCGTGGGGCCTGGTGCCCGCCGAGACCGCCGCACTGCTGCGCCGCCACCAGCACGACCTGGCCGCCGAGATCATCGGCGAGGTCGAGGCGCAGGTCCCCGAGTTCGGCTGGCGGGACGCGCCGGACCGGCGGGCCGCGATGGTCGAGGCCACCCGCGAAGGGGTCGCCGAGTTCGCCGTGCTGCTGACCGGCTCGGCGCAGTGCTGGCCCCGGCCCCTGCTCGACCGGTTCGCCGCGGCCGGGGCCCGTGAGGCCCGCGCCGGACGTGGCCTGGAGCAACTCCAGTCCGCGCTGCGCGCCGGGGCCCGCGCCGTGCTCCGCTGGCTGTCGGTCCAGTCCGAACGGCTGAGGCTGCCGCGCAGCGCGTACCGGGCGTTCGCCGAGGCGGTGTTCGCCGCGCTGGACGAGTTCGCCGCGGCGGCGGCCGAGGGGCACCGCCGTGAGCTGGGCCGCCAGGGAGCCGACCGGCAGCGGCACCGGTCCCGGCTGCTGTCGCTGCTGACCACCGACCCGCCGGTGGCCGTGGAGGCCCTCGGCGACGTCGCCGCCCAGGCCGACTGGCGGCTGCCGCGCACCATGGCCGCGCTGGTCTTCG
>DATADI010000443.1:0-17884 GCA_036258615.1 Thermomonospora sp.
GGACATGGGCGACATCGATCTCGTGGCGAGCGAGATCGTGACGAACGCGGTGACGCACTCGGCGTCCGGAGGGCCGGATGGGCGGCTGCTGGTGTCCGTGCTGGTGGCGCGGGATCGGGTGCGGCTGGAGTTCACCGACGACGGCGGGGCGTTCACGCGGCCGGGGATCCCGCCGTGCCCGGACGAGGGCGGGCGCGGGCTGCTGATCGTCTCCGGGCTGGCCGACATGTGGGGCTGGGACGTGGGCGGGGACGGGCGGCTGACGGTGTGGGCCGAGCTGCTCCGCGGCGTGGGCCAGGCGGACGTCAGGCGTTGAGGAGGCGCCAGGTGGTGAGGGCCAGCCGGGCGCGGGTCAGGCCGGTGGGTTCGGTGAGTTCGATGCCCAGGGTCTTCGCGATCTGGTCGAGGCGGCGGGCGATGCTGCTGTGGTGCAGGTGGAGGAGGTCGGCGGCCTGGCGTAGGGAGCCGGTGGCGCAGTAGGCGTCCAGGGTCTCCAGGTCGTCGGTGCTCTCGGCGAGGCGGGTGATCGCGGTTACGTCGGGGTTGGCGCGTGCGAGGTCTTCGGGGATTTCGGCCAGCAGTGCCAGCGCCCCCAGGTCGTCGTAGCGGACGACCGGCCGACGGGTGGTGGTGAAGCGCAGGGCGGTGCGGGCCTGCCGCCACGAACGGTCAGGGCTTTCGGCCGTACCGATACCCGCACGGACCTCCGCAGGGAACCGGGCCGGGTTGACGGTGGCGGCCAGGATGACGCCCACGTCGGCGAGCGGGGCCGCCTTCACCAGGCGGGCCGGGCAGACCAGGCCGCCGACCTGGTCGAGCGGCAGCCGCGTCCGTACGGCGACGACGTGGACGGGCAGGTCGGCCGCGAAGCCCAGGAGGCGCAGGGCGCGGGCCCGGGCCGCCTCGTCGCTGCCGGGGCTGATGGCCAGTTCGACCAGGGCGGGGTCGGCCATGGTGGTGCGGGCCGGGCCGTAGCGTTCGACGGCCGCGGCGGCGGCGATGGCCAGCCGGTCCAGCAGCACCTCGTCCAGCGGGACCGGCGGGCCGGACCGCTCCAGCCAGACCGTGCCGATCTCCTCCTCGTCCAGGGTGATCGGCGCGGTGCTGGAGGCGGGCGACGGCGAGGTGGACGCCTCCCTGCCCTCGGGCGAGAAGCGGATCGTCCGTCCGGTGCCGTGCAGCCGGATCCCGGCCACGCACTCGGCCAGGCCCGCCGAGGCCCGCGCGAGCGCCGCCAGATCCACCCGGCGACGCATCAGCGTGTCGTAGAAGGCGACGACACGGATGGCCCCTTGGACGTGGGGATCCAGGTGCGACAGCCGTTGGGCCAGGGCCTCCATGGCAGGGAGCATATGCGCCGACCGGTGCGTGATCCAGACGAGATGTCCGACGAGTGGCGGATGCTCCCGCGCATGGCCCGCGCGAGGATGGCCGCATGGATCCTGAGCTGGAAGCGTTCATCCCGCTGTTCCCCCGAGCGGACCTGACCGATCCGGTCGCCGAGCGTGAGAACCTCGCCGCGCTGTCCGCCTCCGTCCCGGCACCGGACATCGCGGGCATGGAGGTCGAGGACCACACGGTGCCCGCCGACCCCGAGGTGCCGGTGCGGATCTACCGCCCGCGTGAGGCGCAGGGCGCCGTCGTGTGGCTGCACGGCGGCGGATGGGTCATGGGCGACCTGGACACCGAGCACCCGTGGGCCGCCCGGCTCGCGGACGGCTCCGGCGCGGTGGTGATCTCGGTGGGCTACCGCCGGGCGCCCGAGGACCCCTTCCCGGCGGCCCTGGACGACGCCTACGCCGTGCTGACCTGGGCCGCCGAGCACGCCGCGGACCTCGGCATCGACCCGGACCGGATCGCGGTCGGCGGTCACAGCTCCGGCGGCAACCTCGCGGCCGGGCTGGCGTTGCGGGCGCGTGACCAGCAGGGGCCCGCGATCCGGTTCCAGCTGCTCAACCAGCCCGCGCTCGACGACCGGCAGGAGACCTGGTCGCGGCGGAACTTCACCGACACGCCCTGGATGACCCGCGACAAGGTCGCCATGGCGTGGCGGCACTACCTCGGCTCCACGGCCGCCACCCCGTACGCCGCCCCGGCGCGGGCCGACGACCTGTCCGGCCTGCCGCCCGCCTACATCGCCACCGCCGAGTTCTGCCCGAACCGTGACGAGGACATCACCTACGCGCTGCGGCTGCTGCAGGCCGGGGTGTCGGTCGAGCTGCACCAGTGGCCCGGCACCTTCCACGGGTCGCAGGCCATTCTGTCCGCCGACGTGTCGCAGCGGCAGATCGCCGAACTCGGCAACGCCCTACGACGTGCCCTGACCGGGTGAGGAGCGGTCAGACGTTACGGCGGTACTGGCCTCCGGCCTCGAAGAGGGCTTCGGTGATCTGGCCGAGGGAGCAGACCCGGGCGGCGTCCATCAGCACCGCGAAGGCGTTCTCGTTGGACATGGCGGCCTCCCTGAGGCGGCGCAGCGCGGCGGGAGCGTCCTCGCGGTGGGCGTCGTGGAAGGCGGCCAACCGGCGGAGCTGGCTCTGCTTCTCCTCCTCGGTGCCCCGGGCGAGTTCGACGGGGCCGCGCGGCTCGTCCGCGTCGGGCGTCGTGAAGGTGTTGACCCCGATGATGGGCAGGGAGCCGTCGTGCTTGCGGGTCTCGTACAGCATCGACTCGTCCTGGATGCGGCCCCGCTGGTAGCCGGTCTCCATCGCGCCGAGCACGCCGCCGCGTTCGCTGAGTCGCTCGAACTCGGCGAGGACCGCCTCCTCCACAAGGTCGGTGAGCTGCTCGATGACGAACGAGCCCTGGTTGGGGTTCTCGTTCTTGGCCAGGCCCCACTCGCGGTTGATGATGAGCTGGATGGCCAGGGCGCGGCGCACGGACTCGTCGGTGGGCGTGGTGATGGCCTCGTCGTAGGCGTTGGTGTGCAGGCTGTTGCAGTTGTCGTAGATGGCGATGAGCGCCTGCAACGTGGTGCGGATGTCGTTGAAGTCCATCTCCTGGGCGTGCAGGGAGCGCCCGGAGGTCTGCACGTGGTACTTGAGCTTCTGGCCGCGTTCGGAGGCCCCGTACCGCTCGCGCATGGCGACCGCCCAGATCCGGCGGGCCACTCGGCCGAGCACGCTGTACTCGGGGTCCATGCCGTTGGAGAAGAAGAACGACAGGTTGTGCGCGAAGTCGTCGATGTGCATGCCTCGCGCCAGGTACGCCTCCACGTAGGTGAAGCCGTTGGCGAGCGTGAACGCGAGCTGGCTGATGGGGTTCGCTCCGGCCTCGGCGATGTGGTAGCCGGAGATGGACACCGAGTAGAAGTTGCGGACCCCGTTGGCGACGAACCACTCCTGGATGTCGGCCATCATCCGCAGCGAGAACTCGGTGGAGAAGATGCACGTGTTCTGGCCCTGGTCCTCCTTGAGGATGTCGGCCTGCACCGTGCCCCGCACCGTACGGAGCACGGCGGCGCGCAGGTCGGCCGCCTCCTCCTCCGAGGGCGGACGCCCGTTCTCTGAGGCGAACCGGTCGAGGGCCTGGTCGATGGCCGTGTTGAGGAAGAACGCCAGGATCGTGGGCGCGGGGCCGTTGATGGTCATCGACACCGACGTGGACGGTGAGGTGAGGTCGAACCCGTCGTACAGCGCCTTCATGTCGTCCAGCGTCGCGATCGACACACCGGACGTGCCGACCTTGCCGTAGATGTCGGGGCGCAGCGCCGGGTCGTGCCCGTACAGGGTCACCGAGTCGAACGCGGTGGACAGGCGGGTGGCGGGCTGCCCCTCCGACAGCCGCTTGAAGCGCCGGTTGGTGCGGAACGCGTCGCCCTCCCCCGCGAACATGCGCGTCGGGTCCTCGTCGTCCCGCTTGAACGGGAACACCCCGGCCGTGTACGGGAACACGCCCGGCAGGTTCTCCCGCCGCAGGAAGCGCAGCAGGTCACCGTGGTCGGACAGGTTCGGCAGCGCGACCCGGGGGATTCGGGTGCCCGAAAGGGTCTCCCGCCACAGCGGAGTGTGGATCTCCCGGTCCCGGACGCGGACCACCAGCTCGTCGCGCGTGTAGGCGTCCACGGTGCCCGGCCACCGCTCCAGCAGCGTGCGGGCCTCCTCGCCGACCTCCTCCTCGGCGGCGGCGAGCAGCCGGTCGAGCGGGCCGGTGTCGTCCCCGGCCTCGGCGACCAGGTCGCGGGCCGCCGCGAGCCGCTGGCGGCGGCGCACGATCTCGGCCTGCCGTTCGGTCTCGGCGTGATAGCCCCGGACGGTGCGGGCGATGTCGGCGAGGTAGGTGGAGCGGTCCGGCGGGATGATCGCCTCGATCCGGGAGGAGACCCGGCCGTCCACGCGGGGCAGCGCGCCGGGCGTGGCGGGCAGGCCGTGCTCGGCGAGCCGCGACCGCAGCTCGTGGTACAGGGCGGTGACCCCGTCGTCGTTGAACCGGGCGGCGATGGTGCCGAACACCGGCATGTCCTCCGGCCGCGCCCCGAACGCCTCGCGGTTGCGGACCAGCTGGCGGCGCACGTCGCGCAGGGCGTCGTCGGCGCCCCGCCGCTCGAACTTGTTGATCGCCACCGCGTCGGCGAAGTCGAGCATGTCGATCTTCTCCAGCTGGGACGCGGCGCCGAACTCCGGGGTCATCACGTACAGGCTGACGTCGGCCAGCGGCACGATCGCCGCGTCCCCCTGCCCGATGCCGGGGGTCTCCACGATCACCAGGTCGTGCCCGGCGGCCTTGCAGGCGGCGATCACGTCGCCGAGGTGGTCGGGCAGCTCACGGGCGCCCCGGGTGGCCAGCGACCGGAAGTACACCGGGCCGCCGTCGATGGAGTTCATCCGGATCCGGTCGCCCAGCAGCGCGCCGCCGCTGCGCCGCCGGGTGGGGTCGACCGCGATCACGGCGATCCGCACCTTGTCCTCGGTGTCCAGCCGGAACCGGCGCACCAGCTCGTCGGTCAGCGAGGACTTGCCGGACCCGCCGGTGCCGGTGATGCCCAGCACGGGCACCGCCCGCCCGGCGGCGGCCTCCCGGATGACCCGGAGCATGTCCTCGGAGGCCCGCCCCGACTCCAGCACGGTGATGGCCCGCGCCAGCGCCCGCACGTCCCCGGCGACCACGCCCTCGGCGGACAGGTCCCCCGTGCCCGAGGCCGCCGTCTCCGGGGAGGGCCGCGCCTCCCCGGGCGGACCGTCGTTTCCCCGGCGCCCGGACGCGGTCGTCCACTCCGCGGCCAGGTCCACGTCGCAGGCGGCGACCATGGTGTTGATCATGCCGGGGAGGCCGAGCCGCTGGCCGTCCTCGGGCGAGAAGATGCGGGCGACCCCGTGCCGGTGCAGCAGGTCGATCTCCTCGGGCACGATGACGCCGCCGCCCCCGCCGTACACCTTCACGTGCCCGGCGCCGCGCTCGGCCAGCAGGTCCACCAGGTAGCGGAAGAACTCCACGTGCCCGCCCTGGTAGGAGCTGACCGCGACGCCCTGGACGTCCTCCTGGATCGCGGCCTCGACGATCTCGGCCACCGAGCGGTTGTGGCCCAGGTGGATGACCTCGGCGCCCTGGGACTGCAGGATCCGCCGCATGATGTTGATCGCCGCGTCGTGCCCGTCGAACAGCGCCGCCGCCGTGACGAACCGGACGGGGTGCGCGGGCCTGTGCAAGGTGGCCATACCGGAATACTAGGACGTCCAACTATCTGCCGTCCACACAGCAGTGGGCGGCCCCCGCGATCACGAGGGCCGCCCCACGGGGACTCAGCCGAGGTTCTTCCGCCGCACGTCCCACGCCGTGCCGCACAGACCGCAGTCGGTGCCCACGAACAGCCGCCGGGCGGTGGTGTCGCCCTTGAGCTGCCACTTCAGCCAGGCCGTGCCGACCCGGCCGAACTCGCCGCCGTTCGGCTCGGCGAACGTGCCCCGGTGCCCGACGTCCAGGTTCCCCATGAACGCGGGCAGCCCGGCGGGCAGGCGGTTCCAGTCGTCCATCGCGTTCGGGTAGGCGATGGGGGCGTGCAGCCGCGCCAGCCGGTAGTTGTCGGCATCGCTCAACATGCCGCTGTTGTAGAGGACCGTCGAGGTGACCCGGCGGTCGGCGGACGCCTCGTACGCCTCCAGGCCGCCGCAGGACTGCCCCATCACGGCGATCCTGGTGGTGTCGATGCGGCCCCGGTACTTGCTGCCGAGGCGGGTGTTCTCGGCGACGGCCCAGTCGATGGCGTCGATGAGCATGTCCGCGTCGGTGCTGCCGAAGCCGCCGGGACGGCCGTTGGCGATGACCAGGAAGCCGTGCGAGGCGAACTCGGTGAGGATGTTCTCGAACATCGTCCCGTCGGCCAGGCAGCCGCCGTTGCCCCAGGCGACGATCGGCAGCCGCACGCCGGACGGCAGGCTGTCCGGCCGGTAGATCGTGTGGCCGGACAGCCGGAGGGTGGTCTCGTACCCGGCCGGGTAGGGGCCGCTGCCGTCGGCGGCGTGCGCGGGACCGGCGGGCGCCTGCAGCACGGCACCGCCCAGCAGGACGGCGGTGACCGCCCCAAGGATGATCCGTCTCAGGCTCATGGGTGTCCTCGGGGTGGGATCAGGGCTTGCCGACGTCGGACGCGGCGGCCTCCCGCAGGTTCTGGTGGGCGTCGGCGGGGAGCAGGTGACCGGCGCGGACGTTGCGCGCGTCGGTCCTGGCGACGGCGGAGACATAGCCGCCGTGCGTGGGGTAGAGCGTGGCGAGCCGCTCCCGGTCGAACGGGACGTACGTGCCGAACAGGCGGCAGAACGTCTCGCCCGCGTTGTCGCCGGTGTTGAGGGCGATGGGGACCTCGACCTGCGACAGGCGGATGCCGCCCCGCGCCAGGCCGAGCGCGTCCCGCGCCTTGGTGCCGTCCGGGGTGAACTCCAGCACCGGCGCGGACGGCGGCCGGACGCCCCGCGCGGCCCACCGGACCAGGTGGTCGTAGGAGGCGGCGATCACGTGGTGCAGCGGGGCCCGGCTGAACGGCGGCTGTTCGCAGGCGTAGGTCGGCGCCTCGCCCAGGTCGCGTTCGAGGATGGAGCGGCGGTACTCCTGGCCGTGCCAGCCGGAGTGCGCGGTGCCCGCGACCTCCCAGCGGCGGAACCGGTCGTCGTCGGGCCGCCGCGCCGGGGTCCGCACGTCGGTCTCCGACAGCACCTGGAACACCGGCTCGGCGCCCTTCCGGGACGGCGCGGTGCCCACGATGTTGGCGAAGCCGTCGAAGACCGCCTCGGTCTTGGGCAGCACGGCGTCGTAGTAGACCGTCATCCGTCCCGCCGACTGCGAGGCCCCCACCGCCAGGATGGTCCGCGCCTTCAGCCCGCCGAGTGCGACGGCCCCGCGCGGGTCGCGCAGCGCCTTGGCGACCTGCGCGAACACGTCGTAGGAGAGCTGGTCGGCGGTGAACCGGCCGCCGCCGGTGACGTCGAGGTCGCCGTAGCGGGCGGGACTCCAGCGGCGCAGGTGGTCCACCCCGACGCGCTGGGCGGAGACCCCGACCCAGGCGTACCCGGCGCGGGTGATCTGGTCGTGGCTCCACAGGGCGTCCAGGTCGTACCCGGCGGTGACGTTCTGCCACTCGGTGAGCACCGTGCCGTTGAAGCGGGCCGGGTGCGCGGGCCTGCGCACGATGACGCGGGTCCGGTACGGGACGTCGGAGGCGACGAGGTCCCCGGTGACGCCGTAGCCGTCGGCGTCGCCGGAGACGTAGAACTCCTGCTCCACGTATCCGGCGGCGGCCAGGTCACGGTCGGTGGCCATCCACGGGTAGGTGTCCTCGACGTCCGGGGACGACGGGTCGCCGGGGACGGTCCCGGGGATCGGGCCCTGCACCACCGGCACCGGCACCGATGGGGTGACCTCACCGGCGGCCGGGCCCGCCGTGAGGGCCCCCACGGCGACCACCGCGCCCACCAGGGCCAGGGACATACGGGACATGAGCATCGCGCCGCTCCTCTCGCACGGCGGACCCGGGTCCGGCCGCGTACGACCGATGATCCACGGCGTGAGGAGACGGGAGTATCGGCGAAATCACCGGTCCCGCGCGGAACGTCAGCGGGCCGGGGTCGCCCAGGGGTCGGGGACCTCGGGGTCGAAGTCGCCGGCGGCGGCCCGGACCTGGCGCAGCAGGGCGCTCAACGTCGTCGCGTCCTGCTCGGTCAGCGACCGGAGCCCGAACTCCAGCCCGTTGAGGACCTCGGTCGCGGCCACCGCCAGCGCGTGCCCCTCGTCGCTGATCTCCGCCAGCACCCGCCGCCGGTCGGCCGGGTCGGGCACCCGCCGCACCAGCCCGGCCGCCTGCAGCCGGTCGATGGTGTTGGTGATGCTGGTCGGGTGCACCATGAGCCGCTGGCCCATCTTGCCCAGCGGCAGCCGCCCGGCCCGGCTGAAGTGCAGCAGCACCAGGGCCTCGTAGCTGGCGAAGGTCAGCCCGAACGGCTTGAGGGCGCGTTCCATCTCCCCCAGCAGGATCTGCTGTACCCGCATCACCGACGTGATCGCCGCCATGCGCTCGGCGTGCTCGGGCCACCGGCGCAGCCACTGCCGCCGGGCCTCGGCGATCGGGTCGAGGGGGGCGCTGGACGTCATCAGGGAAAACGGTACCGCCCCCGGACCGGCTAGTCCTCGCCGAGTTCCGCGCGGAGCCGGTCGCGTTCCCCGCGCAGGCTCTCCAGGAGGGCGGCGCGCTCCTCGCGCTCCTGCAGGTCCTCCCCCGCGTCGCCGAAGTCACGGGGCTCGCCGGTCGGCGGCCCCAGCTCCGACTCCAGCGCCGCCAGGTCCCTGTCCAGGTCCCGCAGCCGGGCGCGTTTCTCCTCGTCGGTGCTCATCCGTCACCCCCAACGGTCGGTACGGCCAGGTTCGGGGGATCTTCCCGAGATCGCGCCGCCCAACCCGGCCGGTGTTCGCCACTGGGCGAATCGGGATCTCGGGACATGCCGGGCGGACCGGTCACCGCCTACCCTGCTGCGCAGTGGGGTGGAGCGAAGGGGCTGAGGTGTCCAAACCTGTGATCTTGACGGTGGACGACGATCCGGGCGTCTCCCGGGCCGTCGCGCGCGACCTGCGCCGCCGGTACGCCGAGTCGTACCGGGTGGTGCGGGCGGAGTCGGGCCCGCAGGCCCTGGCGACGCTGCGGGAGATCCGGCTGCGCGGCGACGACACGGCGCTGCTGGTCGCCGACCACCGGATGCCGGAGATGACCGGCGTGGAGTTCCTGGAACAGGCCATGGACCTCTACCCGTTCGCCCGCCGGGTGCTGCTGACCGCCTACGCCGACACCGACGCGGCGATCCGGGCGATCAACGTGGTGGACCTGGACCACTACCTGATGAAGCCGTGGAACCCGCCGGAGGAGAAGTTCTACCCGGTGATCGACGCGCAGCTGGACGCCTGGCGGCGGGAGGACCGGCGGCGGCCCGGCGAGCTGCGGGTGATCGGGCACCGCTGGTCGGCCCGGTCCTACGAGCTGCGCGACTTCCTGGCGCGCAACCAGGTGCCCTACACCTGGATGCTGGACGACGACCCCGAGGCCGCCCAGCTCCTCGCGGCGGCGGGCGGCTCCTGTGAGCTGCCGGTCGTGGTGACCGCCGACGGCACCGTCCTGGAGTCCCCCACCGACGCCGAACTGGCCGACGCGGTCGGCATGGCGACCGTGCCCGGCGCCGACTTCTACGACCTGGTCGTGGTCGGCGGCGGCCCCGGCGGGCTCGGCGCCGCGGTGTACGGCGCGTCCGAGGGCCTGCGGACGGTGCTGGTCGAACGGCACGCCACCGGCGGGCAGGCCGGGCAGAGCTCCCGCATCGAGAACTACCTGGGCTTCCCCGACGGGCTGTCGGGCTCCCAGCTCGCCGAACGGGCCCGGCGGCAGGCCGTCCGGCTCGGCGCCGAGCTGCTCACCGCCTGCCAGATCACCGGGCTGGAGGAACGCGGGCAGGCCCGCGTCGTCCGGCTGGCCGACGGGCGGGAGATCGCCGCGCACGCCGTGATCCTCGCGATGGGCGTCAACTACCGCCGGCTCGACGCGCCCGGCCTGGACGACCTGGTCGGCCGCGGCGTCTACCACGGCGCGGCGCTGACCGAGGCCCCGCGCTGCGCCGACCAGGAGGTGTACGTCGTCGGCGGGGCCAACTCCGCCGGTCAGGCCGCCGTGCACCTGGCCCGGCTCGCCAAGAAGGTGCACCTGCTGGTCCGGGCCGAGGGGCTGGAGAAGTCCATGTCCCACTACCTGATCGAGCAGATCGCCGACCTGCCCAACATCGAGGTCCACCCCCGTACCGTCGTCACCGGCGGGGAGGGCACCGGCCACCTGGAGCGGCTGACCCTGCGCGGGCCCGACGGGGAGCGCACGGTGGACACCCAGTTCCTGTTCGTGTTCATCGGCGCCGAGCCGCACACCGACTGGCTGGAGGGCGTGGTCGAACGCGACGAGCGCGGCTTCCTGCTCACCGGGCCCGACCTGGTCGCCGGGGGCCGCCGCCCGGCGGGCTGGCCGCTGCAGCGCCAGCCGTACCACCTGGAGACGAGCGTGCCCGGCGTGTTCGCGGCCGGGGACGTCCGCGCCGAGTCGATGAAACGGGTGGCCTCGGCGGTCGGCGACGGCGCCATGGCCGTCGCGCTCGTCCACCGCTACCTGGAGAAGGCGTGATGCAGAAGATCACCATCGACGAGCTGCGCCCGCTGTTCCTGTTCGAGAAGCTGTCGGACGAGCAGCTGGCCGTGCTGGCCGAGTACGGCAGGGTCGAGGAGCACGAGGCCGGGGTGGACGTCTGCCGCCAGGGCGACCCGGCCGAGTTCTTCTACGTGCTGCTGGACGGCGAGATCGCGCTGGTCAAGAACGTGCAGGGCCACGAGGTCGAGGTCACCCGCAGCTCCCGTCCCAGCGTGTACGGCGGCGCCACGCAGGCGTACATGGGCGACCGGATCGAGCAGCGGTACGGCAGCCACCTGCGGACGCTGCGCCCCACCCGGCTGTTCGCGCTGCCCGCCCGCAAGTTCTCCCACATCGTGCACGAGTGGTTCCCGATGGCCATCCACCTGCTGGAGGGCCTGTTCTTCGGGATGAGCAACACCAAGCAGCTCATCGACCAGCGGGAACGGCTCACCGCGCTCGGCACCATCACCGCCGGGCTCACCCACGAGCTGAACAACCCGGCCGCCGCCGCGGCCCGCGCCAACGCCGAGCTGGGCGACCGGCTGATGTCCGCCCAGAAGCGGCTCGCGGAGCTGGCCTCGCACGGCGTGGACTGCGACGGGCTCGGCGAGCTGGTCCTGGCCCAGGAACGCCTCGCCAAGCGCGCCGCGCAGGCCGCGCCCCGCAGCCCCCTGGAGGTCAGCGACGCCGAGGACGAGCTGGGCGACCGGCTCGACGAGCTGGGCGTCGCCGAGGCCTGGGACCTGGCGCCCGCCCTGGTCACCGCCGGGTTCGAGGTCGAGGACGTGGCCCGGGTCGCCGAGCTGGTGGGCTCCGAGCACCTGCCGCTGGCGATGCGCTGGCTGTCGGAGGTGCTGGAGATCTCCCAGCTGCAGTCCGAGATCTCCGACGCGCTCACCCGGATCACCGCGCTGCTCGGCTCGGCCCGCCAGTACTCCCAGCTCGACCGGGCCCCCGGCCAGACGGCCGACCTGCGGGAACTGCTGGACAGCACGCTGACCATGCTCAAACGCAAGATCGGCGACGGGGTGCGGGTGGTCACCGACTACGACCCCGACCTGCCCCGCCTGCCGGTGTACGCCGCCGAGCTGAACCAGGTCTGGACGAACCTCATCGACAACGCCCTGTACGCCATGGGCGGCACCGGCACCCTCACCGTCCGCACCGCCCGGGACGGCGACCGCGCGCTGGTGGAGATCGGCGACACCGGGCCCGGCATCCCCGAGGAGAACCTGCCGCGGGTGTTCACCCCGTTCTTCACCACCAAGCCGGTCGGCGAGGGCACCGGCCTGGGGCTGGACATCTCCTGGCGGATCGTCGTGGACCGCCACGACGGCGACATCCGCGTCCTGTCCCGGCCGGGCGACACCCGTTTCCAGGTGCTCATCCCGCTCAACCCGAGAGGGGTGGCGTCCGGGTCAGTCGGGTAGCGACGGGGGGGCGGTCGGGAAGGGGTCGTTGGGCGGGAAGTCCGGCGGCTCCTCCGGCTCGCCCTTGCTGGGCCGCAGGGTGACGTAGGCGCCCGGCTCCACCCGGGAACCGGGGCCGGGCGACATCTCGGCGACGGTGCCCTTCGGGTAGTCCGACTCCACCGCGGAGCCCACGTCCACCCGGAACCCGGCCGACCGCAGCCGCGCGATCGCCGCCGACAGCTTCAGGCCCCGCACGTCCGGCAGCCCGACGAGGTCGGCGCCCGTGCCCTTGCTGAAGAAGTGCGTCGGCGGCCGGTGGAACGAACTCGCCTCCCGGCCGTCCAGTGCGCCGATCATGCTGTCCCGCCAGATCGGGGCGGGGATCGTCGCACCGAACACCGCCCCGTAGCAGCGGCCGTCCATGCACAGGCTGGTCATCGGGTACCGGTAGCCGCCGCGCGGGTCGCCGACCCACACCGCCGCCGCCAGTTCCGGGGTGTAGCCCGCGAACCAGGCGGCGGAGAAGTTGTCCACCGTGCCGGTCTTGCCCGCCGCCGGGCGGCCGATGCCCATGCCCCGCGCGGTGCCGCTGGTCAGCACGCTGCGCATCGCGTAGTTGACGGCGTCGGCGGTGCCCTTCTTCATCACCTGCTCGCAGTCGGCCTCGGGGACCTTCAGCTTGCGGCCGCTGGTGTGGGTGACGGAGGTGATGGCGATCGGCTTGCAGTACTTGCCGCGCGCCGCGAACGCCGCGTACGCCGCCGCCAGCCGCAGCGGGGACACGGTGTTGAACCCGAGGGTGAACGACGGGTACTGCTCCAACTTCTTGCCGCTGGCCTGCCGCATGCCCAGCCGCTCGGCCATCTCGACGGTGTCGCACAGCCCCACCTCGCGCTGCAACGCCAGGAAGAACGTGTTCACCGAGTGGGCGGTGCCGGTGACCAGGCTGAACGTCCGGCCGCCCTCCCCGTCGGCGGAGTTGCGCAGCGGGGTGGTCGCGTTGACCGGGTCGCCGTCGCAGTTGCGGTAGCCGGTGGGGATGAACCGGCGCGGCGCCATCAGCCGGGTGCCGAACGGCATCCCCTCCTCCAGCGCCGCCGCCAGCGTGAACGCCTTGAACGTGGAGCCCGCCTGCATGCCGATGCTGGAGCCGTGGCTGGCGTCGGCGGCGAAGTTGATCCAGGTCTTGCCGCGCTCGGAGTCGGGGCCGAGCTTGCGGTCGACGACCATGCCCCGGATGTGCCCGGTGCCGGGCTGGATGAGCACCTCGGCGGCGGCCTTGCCCGCGGAGTTCTTGCGCGGCACGTGCCGGTCGACGGCGCGCTGCGCGGCCTTCTGGGTCTGCGGGTCGAGCGTGGTGCGGATGGTCAGGCCGCCCTGCTTGAGGAGCCGCTCGCGCGCCTTGCGGGTCTTGCCGAACACCGGGCTGTTGAGGATCTCCCGCTGGACGTAGTCGCAGAAGAACGGGGCCTTGCTGACCGTGCAGCCGTTGGGGGTCTCGCTGACGTCCAGGTCGATCGGCCTGCGCTTGGCCTCGGCGACCTCCTCGGGGTCGGCCCAGCCCAGCTCGACCATCCGGTTGAGCACGACGTCGCGGCGCTCGCGGGCGGTGCCCGGGTGCAGCCGGGGGTTGTAGGCGTCCGGGCTGCGGGTGACCCCGGCGAGCGTGGCGGCCTCGGACAGGGTGAGCTTGGCGGCGCTCTTGGAGAAGTACCGCCGGGCGGCGGCCTCGATGCCGTACGCGACGTCGCCGAAGTAGGCGATGTTGAGGTAGCGGCGGAGGATCTCGTCCTTGGAGAACCGCTTCTCCACCGCCACCGCGTACCGCAGCTCGCTGATCTTGCGGGCGGGGGTGAGGGCCAGCGCCGCCCGCCGCTCCTCGGCGGTCTCGGCCTGCTCCAGCCGCAGGTTCTTCACGTACTGCTGGGTGATGCCCGAGCCGCCCTGGGTGACCTCGCCGGAGTTGAGGTTGCTGAGCAGCGCCCGCAGCGTGCCCTGCGAGTCGAGCGCGCCGTGCTGGTAGAACCGGGCGTCCTCGATGGCGAGCACGGCCTTGCGGGCGACCGGGGCGATCTGGTCGAGCCGCACCTCGACGCGGTTCTGGTAGAAGAACGTGGCGATCGTGGAGCCGTCGGCGGCCAGGATGCGCGAGCGCTGCGGGGAGGCCAGCAGGTTGAGGTCCTCGGGCTCCTGCTGCATCCACTCGGCGCCGTCGCGGGCGCCCATCCCGACGGTGCACGCCACCGGCAGCAGGATCAGCGCGACCAGCACCCCGGCCAGCGAGCCCATGCCGAGCAGCCCGCGCACGGCGCCGGCGGCGCCCCTGCGCGGCGTGCGTTCGAAGGATCCCGCCGGCACAGTGCCGATGGTAGACCGCGCGAAGCCGCCATCCCTAGCGGCGGCACCAATTTGTGATCTTGCCGCCACTCCGTGCGGTGCCGGGACGGACGGGACTCAGCGGTCCTTACCGGACTCCCACGCACGGATCCGGTCGGCGTAGGCGCGGGCCACCGCACGCAGCGCGGCCTCGGGGTCCTCGCCCGCCTCCTGGGCCCGCCGGACGATCGCGAACAGCTCCGCGCCGAGGCCCTCGCCGAGCCCGTCCGGCAGGTCGTCGGGCGCCCCCGCGCGAACGGCGCGGCGATACAACTGTGCCGCCAGCGAGAGCGCGGGCTGACCCGTCGCGACACCGTCCAGGATCGACGCCTCGGTCCCCTTCGCGGCGCGTTCGGCGGCCTTGATCTGCTCCCAGTTGGCGTTGACCTCGTCGGCGTCGGCGACCGTCACGTCGCCGAACACGTGCGGGTGGCGGCGCACCAGCTTGTCGACGATGCCGCCCGCGACGTCGTCGATGGTGAACCGGGTCTCGTCGGTGCGCTCCTCGGCCACCCGCGCGTGGAACACCACCTGCATCAGCACGTCGCCAAGTTCCTCGCGCAGCGCGGCCAGGTCGCCGTCGGCGACGGTGTCGGCCAGCTCGTACGCCTCCTCCAGCAGGTACGGCACGAGCGTGGCGTGGGTCTGCTTGCGGTCCCAGGGGCACTCGCGGCGCAGCGTGTCCATCACCGACACCAGGTCCAGCAGCCGCGCCCCCGGCAGGTCGTACGAGCCGTGCAGCACCTCGACCTCGACGGGCTCGGGCGCCGCGACCACCAGTTCGCCGACGCGGCGCATCAGTTCCTCGTCGCCGCCCGGGTCGGCCACCCACACGACCGTCCCGGCGGCGGCGGCCGACACCAGCACCGGGGCCAGCAGCGCCGGGGTCTCCGGGTCGGCCGCCTCGACGGTGACCCCGGCCTCGCGCAGGTAGGGCAGCTGCGGATGGCCGTGCCGGGCCAGCACCCGGTCCGCCGACCGCAGCGCCTCCCAGGCCCGCCAGGTGAGCAGCCCGTCCGCCACCCGGTGCGTGGTGGCCAGCATCAGCAGGCCCATGTCAGCCGACGTTCCCCGGCGGCTGCCCGGTGCCGGTCTCGCCGCGCGACAGCCGGTACTCGACCGGGCCGACCATCAGCTGCCGCGCGTCGAACGTGCCGTACCGAGGGTTGATCTTGACGTGCAGCCGGCGGGCGGTGTCGGTGTAGACCGCGATGGCCCGCTGCTGCGCCTGGTTGGCCGCCGGGCTGCCGGGCACCCCGTCGTGGCCGTGCCGCCGCAGCAGCGTCTCCTGCACCAGCAGGTCGCGGAACACGTCGCGGGTGTACTTCGTCGGCAGGCCCAGGGCCAGCGTGGTGGACTCGGCCTCGCGGGGGCCGCCGAGCCGGTCGATCAGCCGGTCCACGTCGGACGGCACGACGGAGATCTTCTCCTCGCGGGCCACCTGGTCCGACACCCGGATCCGCACGATCCGGGTCAGCGCGTCGCGCATCTCCGAGTCGCTGACGGCGTCCATCGGCAGCCGCTGGCGCGGGGCGCTGGACCCGGTGCGCTTCATGTTCGCCTCCGGGCTGGCGCGGAACTGCTCGCTCCAGTCGCGCACGTCCCGGTCGAGCGAGGCGGTCGTGATGCGCTCGTCCCCGATGATGACCGCCGCGCCCATCTTCATCGGCTGGCAGGCGGTCAGCGCCAGGGCGGCGGCCCCGGCCGCCAGCGCGGTCTTCACAGCGGTCCGGAACACGAGGCTCCCATCGTCATCCTTGATCGACTACGGCCATGTCGGCTCGCGCCATCCTATTCTCCGGGGGGCGACCCCCGGGGCCCCCGAGGACCAGGCCAGGCGACCTCCACTCCGCTGGCGCTCCGTTGCGGTCGCCTGGCCTAGTGACCAGAAGCCCGGGCGGGCTCCAGGAAGAGGGCCTCCACGAGGTCGGTGGCCCACTTGAGCAGCGCGGTGTCGCGCAGCGGGCGACCGCCCAGCGGAGCCGTCTTGGGCGTCGGCACCAGCAGGGTGGTGCTCGCGGCCTTGTACACGCTCTTCGGGTACAGCCGCTGCAGCCGGACCTGCCGCGAGTCGGGCAGCTCCACGGGCGCGAACCGGATGTGGTTGCCCTGCACGGTGACCTCGGTGAGCCCGGCCTTGCGGGCCCGCGCCCGGAACCGCGCCACCTCCAGCAGGTTCAGCACCGGCTCCGGCGGCGGACCGAACCGGTCCTTCAGCTCGTCGTACACCGCCGAGATCTCCTCGTCGGAAGTGATCGCGGCGATCCGCCGGTAGGCGTCCAGCCGCAGCCGCTCACCCGGCACGTAGTCGTGCGGCAGGTGCGCGTCGACCGGCAGCTCCACCTTCGTCTCCGGCAGCTCCGGGGTCTCGGCCTCGACGCCGCCGGTCTTGGCCTTCAGTTCCCGGACGGCCTCGCCGACCATCCGCACGTACAGGTCGAAGCCGACCCCGGCGACGTGCCCGGACTGCTCGACGCCCAGGATGTTGCCCGCACCCCGGATCTCCAGGTCCTTCATGGCCACGTACATGCCCGCGCCCATCTCGGTGTGCTGGGCGATGGTCGCCAGCCGCTCGTGCGCGGTCTCGGTCAGCGGCGCCTCCGGCGGGTACAGGAAGTACGCGTACCCACGCTCACGCCCGCGCCCGACCCGGCCGCGGAGCTGGTGGAGCTGCGACAGGCCGTACATGTCGGCACGGTCCACGATCAGGGTGTTGGCGTTGGGGATGTCCAGGCCGGACTCGACGATGGTGGTGGCCACCAGCACGTCGTAGTTCTTCTCCCAGAAGTCCACCATGACCGCCTCGAGCTGCTGCTCGTTCATCTGGCCGTGGGCGGTGGCGATGCGCGCCTCGGGCACCAGCTCCTTGAGCTGGGCGGCGACCCGGTCGATGGAGCGGACCCGGTTGTGCACGAAGAACACCTGGCCCTCGCGCAGCAGCTCCCGCCGGATCGCGGCGGCGATCTGCTTGTCGTCGTACGGGCCGACGAACGTCAGGATCGGGTGGCGCTCCTCCGGCGGGGTCAGGATCGTCGACATCTCGCGGATGCCGGTCAGGCCCATCTCCAGCGTCCGGGGGATCGGGGTGGCGGACATGGCCAGCACGTCCACCTGCGTCCGCAGGCGCTTCAGCTCCTCCTTGTGCTCGACGCCGAACCGCTGCTCCTCGTCGATGATGACCAGGCCGAGGTTCTTGAAGCGGCTCTGCGCCGAGAACAGCCGGTGCGTGCCGACCACCAGGTCCACGGTGCCGTCGGCCGCGCCGCGCAGGGTCTCCTCGATCTCGGCGTCGGTCTGGAACCGGCTGACCGGCTTGACCACCACCGGGAACGGCGCGAACCGCTCGCTGAACGTCGACAGGTGCTGCTGCACCAGCAGCGTCGTCGGCACCAGCACCGCGACCTGCTTGCCGTCCTGGATCGCCTTGAACGCCGCGCGCACCGCGATCTCGGTCTTG
>DATADI010000444.1:0-9341 GCA_036258615.1 Thermomonospora sp.
GCGTCGACCGGGGAGGTCGGGTTTCGGCCAGACCGTTAGGGGGTCACACCCGATTCGGCCCGGTCATGGTGGCATAGGAGGTATGTCCGGCCAAGAGCGGCGCCGGTTGGGGGCGGTCCGGATTGTGCTTGGTGTTGGTCCATAAAGGATGACCAGGTCCCCCGGTTTGTAGTGCTTTGCCAGATATGGGGGTTATGCGAGCACCCGGCGCTTCACCAGGGATTCACCGGCGGTTCGCGTCGGGAGGCGCTGGTGTGGACGGGAGACGACCACCGGGTTTCGGTCGGGAAAGTCAGAGATATCGGTCCTGCACGGGCCGGAGTCGTCCGGTGGCGCTAGCGGGAGACGGCGGGCGGCTGGAAGCGGCTGGCGCGGGCGGCCAGGCGGGTGGCCGGGTCGGTGGTCGCCAGGTCGGCCAGGGCTTCGGCTACGGCGCGGCCCGCGCGGGCGCTGAAGGCGGCGGGCTCGCGGGCGGCGTCGGGGTGTTCGGGGACGAGGGCGTCGACGATTCCGGCGGCGTGCAGGTCGGTGGCGCGGACGCCCTGGACCTCGGCCATCTCGGCGGCGCGCTCGGTGGTGCGGTGGACGATGACGGAGGCGCCCTCCGGCGGCAGCGGGGACAGCCAGCCGTGGCGGGCGCTGAGCACGCGGTCGGCGGGGAGCAGGGCGAGGGCCGCGCCGCCGGTGCCCTCGCCGAGCAGCAGGCACAGCGTGGGGACGGGCAGCATCGTCAGTTCGGCGAGGCAGCGGGCGATCTCGCCGGCCAGGCCGCGTTCCTCGGCGTCGGCCGAGAGCACGGCGCCGGGCGTGTCCACCACGGTGACCAGCGGCAGGCCGAGTTCGCGGCACAGCCGCATGCCGCGCCGGGCGACCCGCAGACCGGCGGGGCCGAGGGGGTGGCCGGTGCGCTGGCTGATCCGGTCCTGCCCGACGACGACGCAGGCCGCGTCGCCGAACCGGGCCAGCGCCAGCAGCAGCCCCGGGTCCGCCTCACCCTCCCCCGTCCCGGACAGCACCGTCACGTTCCGGGCGCCGTACCGCAGCAGTTCCCGGACTCCCGGCCGCCCGGGGTCACGGGACCGCTCGATCGACTCCCACGCGGGAACCTCCGTGAACCCCCCGGTTTCGGTCTCACCCTCGGGGACCCGCGTGGGCGGGGAGGCGCACAGCACCGACAGGACACGCGAGGCGATGTCCGGAAGGTCCTCAACGGGCACGACGGCGTCCACCAGGCCGTTGGCGGCGAGGTTCTCGGCCACCTGAACACCCGGCGGGAACGGCTCCCCGTGCAGGGCCTCGTACACGCGGGGCCCCAGGAAGCCGATGAGGGCGTTCGGCTCGGCGGCGGTGACGTGCCCGAGCGAGCCCCATGAGGCCAGCACCCCACCGGTCGTCGGATGACGGAGGTACACCAGGTAGGGCAGCCCGGCGGCACGGTGCCGCATCACGGCGGCGGTGATGCGCGCCATCTGCACGAACGCGACCGTGCCCTCCTGCATGCGGGTGCCCCCGGAGGACGGCGCGGCCAGCAGCGGGATGCCCTCGGCGGTGGCGCGTTCGACGGCGGCGACGATCCGGTCGGCGGTGGCCAGGCCGATGGAGCCCGCCAGGAACGCGAACTCCGACACCACGAAGGCGACCCGCCGCCCGCGGAGCAGCCCCTCACCGGTGATGACGGCCTCGTCGCACCCCGAGCGCTCCCGGGCGGCGACCAGATCCGCCGCGTACGCCGAACCGGGCGAGGCGACCGGCCGGGGCGGAGCGTCCCAGGACACCCACGAGCCGTCGTCGAGGATCCGGGCGACCAGGTCACGGGCGTTCACGCGGCACCACCCGGCACGGCGAGCGCCCCGCCGGGGGCCGCGGACGGTGGGCCCCCTCCGGCGGCGCGGGGCCGCGCGGAGGGGGCCCACCGGCCGGCGACGACGCGGGAGACAGCGGTCACCACGCGCTCCTCTCGTCGTGGGCGGCTCACGACCCGACTCTAGATCTTGGGTCGCCGGGGCATGAACAGCGACCGCACGGGCAGCAGGGCGACGAGAGGGTCGGGGATGTCGCGGCCGCCGGACGTGAGCGTCATCGTGATCGAGATCACCGAGTGCCCGGCCGGTGACCCGGTTCGCGCCGGGCGGGGTGCTGGACCGGCGGGAGCGGCTGTTCGATCTCTTGCACAGGCGACACAGTCCCATTACTTAAAGTACTGCTATAACTACCAATGGTGATATCGCCGTACGAAGGGACCGTCATGCCGCTTCGCAGACACACCGCGCTCCTGGTCGCGGCGGCCGGGGCCGCCACCGCCGTCGTCGCGCTCCCGGCCGCGCCCGCCCAGGCCGACCGCAAGCCGAGGATCACCAGGGTCACCGGCCCGACCCACGTCTACCACCGGGCGTTCCGCCACGTCCGGACCACGATCCGGACGGGCGAGATCGGCCGCTTCACCTGGGTGACGTTCAAGGCCAGGGGCTTCCCCAGGAGCGCCGTGGGCCGCACCTTCGGGGTGCACGTCCACGTCAGGGCCTGCGGGCGCGACCCGGAGGCGGCCGGGCCGCACTACCACCACCCGAAGGTGCCGCACACCGCGCCGCTGGCCGCCCGGGAGATCTGGCTCGACGTCACCGTGGGACCGGACCGGGTGGGCCGCTCGGCCGCCATGCGCCCGTGGCGCATCCCGAGGGGGGCGGCGAAGTCGGTGGTCCTGCACATCCGGCCCACCGACCCCAGGACCGGCGACGCGGGCGACCGCGTGCTCTGCACGACGGTGCCGTTCGGCCGCCGCTGACCGAGCGGAGGGCCCGCCGCCCCGGCGGCGGCGGGCTCCCGCCTCACGGCCTCACGGGCTCACGCCGACTTGCGGCTGCGGCTCTTGGCGGGGGCCTTCTTGCGGGCCGGGGCCTTCTTCTTCGCCGTCCCGGCCTTCCCGTCGTCGGAGGCGGCACGGCCCTTCTTGGCGGCCTCGACGCTGGCGCGCAGCGCGCTGAGCAGGTCGGCGGCGGCGGGCTCGGCCTCGGGGGCCTCCGGCTGCACCACCTCCCGGCCCTCCACCTTGGCCTCGATCACCGCCTGCAGCGCCTCCCGGTAGGCGTCCTTGTACTCGGTGGGGTCGAAGTCCCCGGACATCGTCTCGATCAGCGACGACGCCATGGACAGCTCCTGGGGCCGGATCTCGATGTCCTCCTCCAGGAACGGGAAGTCGGCGGTGCGGATCTCGTCCGGCCACAGCATCGTCTCCAGCACGAACACGCCGTCGCGCACCCGCAGCGTGGCCAGCGACTCGCGCTGCCGCAGCGCCACCTTCACCACCGCGACCTGCCCCGACTGCTCCAGCGCGTCCCGCAGCAGCACGTACGGCTTGGACCCGGTCGCCTCGGGCTCCAGGTAGTAGCTCTTGGCGAAGTAGATGGCGTCCACCTGCTCGGCCGGAGTGAACTGGAGCACGTCGATGCGGCGGCTGGTGGACAGCGGCAGGTCGGCGAAGTCCTCGTCGGTGAGCACCACCATCTCGCCGCTGGGCAGCTCGTACCCCTTGGCGATGTCGGAGTAGGGGACCTCCTCGCCGTCGACCGTGCAGACCCGCTTGTAGCGGATGCGCCCGCCGTCCTCGCGGTGGACCTGATGGAACGACACGTCCCGCTGCTCGGTGGCCGAGTAGAGCTTCACCGGGATGGTGACCAGGCCGAAGGAAATCGCGCCCTTCCAGATGCTGCGCATGAGGTCTCCCTACCCAGGGGGTTCGGGGCACTAGCCTCCCAACCAGGTTCGATTTGCGCCACATGTCCGGTTAGATCCTTTTCCGGGTCGCCGATGACGGGGTACAACCCACCTATGACCATGCCGTGGCCGGTGGAGCCGATGACCGCCGTCACCGGCGAGCTGCCGGAGGACGCCGAACGCTGGGCGCTGGAGCTCAAGTGGGACGGCGTGCGCGTCATCGCCTCCGTCACCGGCGCGGGCGTGCGGGCCGTCGGGCGCCGCGGGAACGACGTCACCGCCCGCTACCCCGAGCTGTCGGCGCTGGCCGACCTCGTCCAGGACGGCGACGCCGTGCTCGACGGGGAGGTGGTCGCCTTCCACGAGGGCCGCCCGAGCTTCGAACGCCTCCAGCGCCGCATGCACGTCACCCGTCCCGACGCCCGCCTGGTCCGCGAGGTCCCCGTCCGGTACGTGGTCTTCGACCTGCTCCACCTCGGCGGCCGGTCGCTGCTGGACACCCCCTACGCCCGGCGGCGGCTGCTGCTGGACGGGCTGGAGCTGGCCGCGACCGGTCCCGTCGAGGCCCCGCCGTACCTGCACGCCGCCGACACCGACCAGGTCAAGGAGCTGGTCGAGTACACCTGGGAGCAGCGCCTGGAGGGCATGGTCGCCAAGCGGCTGGACTCCCCGTACCGGCCCGGCCGCCGGGTGGACTTCTGGCGCAAGGTGAAGAACTTCCAGACCCAGGAGGTCGTGGTGTGCGGCT
Source organism: Thermomonospora sp. (assembly GCA_036258615.1). Lineage (GTDB taxonomy): Bacteria > Actinomycetota > Actinomycetes > Streptosporangiales > Streptosporangiaceae > Thermomonospora. Next base: position 4,460 of record DATADI010000444.1, read on the forward strand.
GGAAGCCCGGCCGCGGACGCCGTGAGGGCGGGGTCGGCTCGCTGCTGCTGGGCGTCCACGACGGCAAGGGGCGGCTGCGCTTCGCCGGGCACGTCGGCACCGGCTTCACCGACCGCGCCCTGGACGAGATCTACGAACTGCTGTGGCCGCTGCGCCGCCCCACCAGCCCGTACGACGACATCGTGCCGCGCGAGCACGCCCGCGACGCCCAGTGGGTCGAACCGCGCCTGGTGGGGGAGGTCGCCTACAGCATGTGGACCCGTGACGGCCGCCTGCGCGCCCCGTCGTGGCGCGGCCTGCGCGACGACAAGGACCCGCTGGAGGTCGTCCATGAGCCGTAAGGTGCAGGTGGACGTCGAGGGGCAACGGCTGAGCCTGTCCAACCTGGACAAGGTGCTGTACCCCAGGCACGGCTTCGCCAAGGGCGAGGTGATCGACTACTACACGCGGATCGCGCCCGTGCTGCTCCCCCACGTCCGCGACCGGCCCGCGACCCGCAAGCGCTACCCCGACGGCGTGGACGGCCAGTCGTTCTTCGAGAAGAACGCCCCCTCCCACACGCCCGGCTGGGTCCGCACGATGACCCTGCCGACCCCGGGCAGCTCCAAGGGCCGCGACACGGCCGACTTCGTGATGATCGACGACCTGGCGACGCTGGTGTGGCTGGCGAACCTGGCGGCGCTGGAACTGCACGTCCCCCAGTGGCGGGTGGGGCCGCGCGGCCGGGTGCACCGGCCCGACCTGGTGGTCTTCGACCTCGACCCCGGGCCGCCCGCGACGATCGTGGACGCCTGCCGGGTCGCCTGCGCGCTGCGCGACCTGCTGGACGCCGACGGCCTGTCCGCCTACCCCAAGACCAGCGGCAAGAAGGGCCTGCACCTGTACGTCCCGGTCCGCGAGTCCGACCGCACGGCGGAGTACGCCAGGGAGGCGGCGCGGCGGCTGGAGGCGGCCGACCCCGGCCGGGTGGTCAGCCGGATGGAGAAGCGCCTGCGCACCGGCAAGGTCTTCGTGGACTGGAGCCAGAACAACCCCGCCAAGACCACCGTCGCCCCCTACTCCCTGCGCGCCGCCGACGAGCCCACCGTGTCCGCTCCGGTGACCTGGGACGAGGTCGGGTCCTGCGAGAAGCCCGCCGACCTGACCTTCCGCACCGACGACGTCCTGACCCGGATCGCCGACCACGGCGACCTCCTGGCCCCGCTCCTGGAGGAAGGCCCCCCGCTCCCCTGAGGGACGGCCCCGAAGGAAACCCCACCCAGCGGGACATGCTTCCGCCACCATTGCCTCACGGGGACATCGAGGTGAACGGTGGCGGAAGGAACGCACGTGTCGGTGACGAGGAGCCATCACTACGACGTGGTGGTGCTGGGCGGGGGGACGGCCGGGGAGCTGTGCGCCACGGAACTGGCCAGGGGCGGACGCGACGTGGCCCTCGTGGAGAACCGGCTGGTCGGCGGCGAGTCACCGTTCTTCGCCACCATGCCGTCCAAGTCGCTCCTGCACTCGGCCCGGCGCGGGGAGACCTGGGAGACCGCCATCGCCCGGCGCGACGAGCTGACCGGGGAGCTGGACGACGCCCCGGCGACGGCGCGGCTGGCCGAGCGGGGGGTCACCGTCCTGCGCGGGTACGGGCGCGTCACCGGCCCCGGGACCATGGAGGTCGACGGCACCGCCTACGGCTGGACCGACCTGGTGGTGGCCACCGGCGGCGAGCCCGTGCTGCCGCGGATCGAGGGCCTGGCGGACGTCCCCGTCTGGACCGGCGACGAGGCCCTCACCGTCCCCGACCTGCCGCGCCGCCTGGTGGTGCTGGGCGGCGGCCGGGCGGGCTGCGAGCTGGCGCAGGTGTACACCGCGTTCGGCTCCCAGGTGACCCTGATCGAGCCCGCCCCGGCGCTGCTGGCCGAGGAGGCCCCGTTCGCCGGGGAGGTGCTGGCGGACGCGCTGCGCCGGATGGGCTGCGACCCGCGCCCGGGGGTCGAGGCGGTCAAGGCGGAGCCCACCGACCCGGGGCTGCGGCTGTGGCTGTCGGACGGCACCGTCCTCGACGCCGACCGCGTCCTGGTCGCCGCCGGGCGGAGGCCCCGCACCCGGGGACTCGGCCTGGAGACCGTCGGCGTGGCCGTCGAGCCGGGCGCGCCGCTGCCGGTGGACGGCACCTGCCGCGTCCAGGGCCGCGAGAACCTGTGGGCGGCGGGCGACGTGACGGGCATGGACACCGCGCACGCCGCCGCCTACCAGGCCCGCGTGGTCGCCGCCAACCTGCTGGGCCGCCGCCGGGAGGCCGACTACCGGGCCATCCCCCGGGTCACGTTCACCACCCCGCCGGTGTACGCCGTGGGCGTCTCGCCGCACACCGCCGCGAAAGCGGGGATGGATCTGCTGTCGGCCGGGTACGATCTCGCCGCCACGGCCCGGGGAAGGGTGGAGGAGAACGGCCTGGGCCGTGTGGGCTGCCGGATGGAGAGCCGCACGGAGGGCCGCGTGGAGCTGTACGCCGACCGCTCCACCGGTCTGCTGGTCGGCGCCGCGGCGGTCGGCCCGTACGCTGAGGAGTGGATGGGCGAGATCGCGCTGGCGATCCGCGCGGAGGTACCGCTCCGCGTGCTCACCGACGTCGTGCACGCCTTCCCGACGTACGGTGAGGCCGTCGAGACGCCGCTGCGCGAACTCGCCGCACGGCTGTGACACGCCGGACGAGGGGAACATCATGAGCGAGATGGACCGGGTCGAGCCGCGGGTCGAGGAGACCGGGGAGCCGCCCGCCGAGGCGCCGGAGGCCGACGCCGCCGAGCAGCGCGCGGCGCTCACCGACGAGCCGGACCGGGTCGCGTGGCGCACCGAGGCCCCGTTCGACGCCAACGAGGCCGACGCGGCCGAGCAGGATCAGGTCGTGGAGTTCGACGAGGACGACTACCGTTGACGAGTCGGCTGATCACGCCGCGGGTCCGCAGATGACCGGCGAGGTTACCGGCGCGTAGGATGATGCAATCGACCCCGGCGGCGCGCCCCCGCGCCGCCCGACGACGCGATCGGAGAGTGTGGTGACCGCGACCCCGGACGCCCGCCCACGTGGCACGAGGCTGCCTCGGCTGGCCCGCAGGCGGCAGCTTCTCGGCGCGGCCCAGGAGGTGTTCGTCGCGCAGGGCTACCACGCCGCCGCGATGGACGAGATCGCCGAGCGCGCGGGCGTCAGCAAGCCGGTGCTCTACCAGCACTTCCCCGGCAAGCTGGAGCTGTACCTGGCGCTGCTGGACGAGCACGCCGAGGGCCTGGTCAAGACCGTGCGGGACGCGCTGGAGTCCACCACCGACAACAAGCGGCGGGTGCAGGCCAGCATGCAGGCGTTCTACGACTTCGTGGCCGGGGAGGGCGAGGCGTACCGGCTGGTGTTCGAGTCGGACCTGCGCAACGTGGCCCCCGTCCGCGCCCGGGTCGAGCGGGCCAACCACCAGTGCGCCGAGATGATCGCCCGGGTGATCGCCGAGGACACCCAGGCGCCCGCCGACGAGGCGTTCCTGCTGGGCATGGGCCTGGTCGGGATGGCCGAGGTCAGCGCCCGGTACTGGCTGTCGCAGCACCGCCCCATCCCCAAGGACACCGCCGAGAAGCTGATCGCCCGGCTGGCCTGGCGCGGCATCTCCGGCTTCCCGGTCGCGGGCTGAGCCCCGCCTCCCGAACGCGCCCGTACGCTCCTGGCGTACCGCGGGACCGGTTCCGTCCCGCTGGTCACGTGCGACCATCGAAGCCGGGTGGTTTCGACGGAGGGAGCATTGGTGCAGGTGCGCATCGGGGTGCAGTCGGTGCCCAAGGAGCTGGTCATCGAGACGTCCCAGTCGGCCGACGAGGTCGAGAAGGCGCTGGCGGACGCGCTGGCCGCCGACAACGGCGTGCTGGTGCTCCGCGACCAGCGCGGCGGCCGGGTGGCGATCCCCGCCGACCGGGTGGGCTACCTGGAGATCGGCGAGGAGGAGAACCGCACCGTCGGCTTCGGCACGCTGTGACTCAGGGCAGCAGCGCCGCGATCTCCGGCCGCAGCAGGTCCCTGATCCGCGCGTACGGCACGCCGGCCTCGTAGGTGTTGCACCGGACGATCGCGGCGGACTGCACGATGGTGGTCCGCATGGTGATCGAGTGCAGCACGTGGAGGCCGGTGGCGCCGAAGTAGACGCGGAACTCCGGCAGCCCGGAGAACTCGTGCCCGCCGTGGTACAGCTCCCGGGCGGAGATGTCGCCCGGGACGCAGACCTCGCTGTTGGTCATGACGACCCACGGCCTGCCGAGCCGGGCGAACAGCGTCCTGGTGCCCGCGTCGGTCAGCACGTGCGGCTTCCACAGCTCCGCCTGGGTGTACTCGCGCCCGGTCGCCGGGTTCACGGTCACGGCGGTACGGCGGGGGCCGCCGACGAAGAGGTCGTCGAGGTTCCACGACAGGTCGTACCGTGCGGAGACCAGGCGCGGGGTGCTCAGCCCGACCTCCACCGTGGAGCGCACCTCCGGGCTCGCCTGACCGCCGTACGGCCTCGCGGCGGCGATCACGGCGTCCAGGGGGCGGCGCAGCGCCGCGTCGGTGCGCCGCCGCAGCCCCGGGTCCCGGACGCCTTCGCCGACCTGGACGAACTGCGCGTCGCGGACGGGCACGCCGCCGACGACGCTGTTGAGACCGGCCAGGGTGAGCGTCACCGGCGGCGGGCCGTCGCCGCCCGTGTCGTCGGCGCCCGCGACGGCGTACACGGTGACGCCCGTGGTGCCGACGGCGAGCGCCGTGCCCGCGACCGCCAGGGCCGCCTTGCCGCCGAGCGCCGCGAGGATCCCCGTGCCCCCGGCCTTGCCCGCCACCGCCGAGGCCCCCGCCGTCCCCGAGGCCCCGGCGGCGCCC
>DATADI010000445.1:0-9917 GCA_036258615.1 Thermomonospora sp.
GGGTTCCCGGCGGCCAGCCAGACCGACTTCGACTTCGTCCGCACCATCATCGAAGAGGACCGGATCCCCGACGACGTGGTGATCCAGGTGCTGACCCAGGCGCGGCCCGAGCTGATCCAGCGGACCTTCGACGCGGTGCGCGGCGCGAAGCACGCCATCGTCCACCTGTACAACTCCACCAGCACCCTGCAGCGGCGCGTGGTGTTCGAGCAGGACCGCGACGGGATCACCCAGATCGCCGTCCAGGGCGCCGAGCTGTGCGCCAAGCTGGCCGAGGACATGGGCGACACCGCCATCTCCTTCCAGTACTCGCCGGAGTCGTTCACCGGGACCGAGCTGGAGTACGCGGTCGAGGTCTGCAACGCCGTCAACGAGGTGTGGCAGCCCACCCCCGACCGCAAGGTCATCGTCAACCTGCCCGCCACGGTCGAGATGGCCACCCCGAACGTCTACGCCGACCAGATCGAGTGGATGCACCGCAACCTGGCGTTCCGGGACGCGGTCGTGCTGTCGCTGCACCCCCACAACGACCGGGGCACCGCCGTGGCCGCCGCCGAGCTGGGCTACATGGCCGGGGCCGACCGGATCGAGGGCTGCCTGTTCGGCAACGGCGAGCGCACCGGCAACGTCTGCCTGGTGACCCTGGGGCTGAACCTGTTCACCCAGGGCATCGACCCGATGATCGACTTCTCCGACATCGACGAGATCCGCCGCACCGTCGAGTACTGCAACCAGATCCCCGTGCACGAGCGGCACCCCTACGGCGGCGACCTGGTGTACACCGCCTTCTCCGGCTCCCACCAGGACGCCATCAAGAAGGGCTTCGAACACCTGGAGCGCGACGCCGCCGCGGCGGGCGTGCCGGTGCCGGAGTTCCGCTGGGAGGTGCCGTACCTGCCGATCGACCCCAAGGACGTGGGCCGCACCTACGAGGCCGTGATCCGGGTCAACAGCCAGTCCGGCAAGGGCGGCGTGGCGTACGTCATGAAGACCGAGCACTCGCTGGACCTGCCCCGGCGGCTGCAGATCGAGTTCTCCCGGGTCGTGCAGGAGCACACCGACGCCCAGGGCGGCGAGGTCACCCCCGAGCGCATGTGGGAGATCTTCGAGGCCGAGTACCTGGCGCCCGGCCCGCGCGCCGGGCTGCTGGCCCACCGCACCTCCTCGCGGGTGGACGAGAAGGACCAGATCAACTGCGACGTGCGGATCGACGGTGAGATCCGCGAGATCGAGGGCATCGGCAACGGCCCCATCTCGGCGTTCGTGGACGCGCTGGCCGCCGTGGGCGTGGACGTGCGGGTGCTGGACTACACCGAGCACGCCCTCAGCGCCGGCACCGACGCCAAGGCCGCCGCCTACATCGAGTGCGAGGTCGACGGCCGGGTCCTGTGGGGCGTCGGCGTCGACGCCAACACGGTGACCGCCTCCCTCAAGGGCGTGCTGTCCGCGGTCAACCGGGCCGCCCGCGCCTAGGCGCCCGCCACCGCACACCGACCCCGGTCACGGAGTGGGAACACCACGCCTGATCGTCGCCTGGGGCCCCACCGCCGACGACCTCGGCGGGCGGGGCCCCGCGCCTTTCCCGGCCGTGCCGCGCCGGTCAGGCGGGGCGGCCCAGGACGTGGTGGACGAGTTCGCGGAGCGGGCCGGTCAGCTGCGCCTCGCCGACGGTGGCGACGGTGCCGTCGATGTCGACCTCGTAGACGAACTGGTCGGGGATCCGGCCGGGCGGCGGCACCAGGCTGAGATCCACCCGGGCGACCAGGCCCCGCAGCACCGGATCGGAGGCGGTGTCGGACTCGCCGCGCCGTTCGATGCCGGCGAACCCGCCGCTGCGCACGACCCTGACCCTCACGCCAACACGCCTACCCCGTTCCAGGCCGTTCTCACGGCCTCGGTCTCGGCCGCCTGCGCGCCGTAGAGGCGCTCGGCGCTGGCGACGGTCGCGGCGGCGAAGCCCTTGAAGTCGCTCGTCGGCCGCAGCGAGCCGCCCGTGAGGGTGGCGTACCAGATCCTGCCCGCGCGTTCCCAGGCGTTGCCGCCCAGCGCGGAGGCCACGAGGTAGAACGCCCGGTTGGGGATGCCGGAGTTGATGTGGACGCCGCCGTTGTCGCGGTAGGTGTCCACGTAGTCGTCCATGTGGCCGGGCTGGGGGTCCCTGCCGAGGCGGGGGTCGTCGTAGGCGGTGCCGGGCTCCTTGAGCGACCGCAGGCCGACCCCGGCCACGCCCTCGCCGAGCAGGCCCTGGCCGATGATCCAGTCGGCCCGGTCGGCGGTGTGCCCCAGGTGCCACTGCTTGACCAGGGAGCCGAAGACGTCCGACATCGACTCGTTGAGCGCGCCGGACTGGCCGAAGTACTCCAGGTCGGCGGTGTACTGCGTGACGCCGTGGACGAGTTCGTGGCCGGTGATGTCCAGCGGCCGGGTGAACGACCGGAACAGCGTGCCGTCGCCGTCGCCGTAGACCATCTGCCGCCCGTTCCAGAAGGCGTTGGCGTACCGGTCGCCGTAGTGGACGGTGGAGACCAGCGGCAGCCCGGCGCCGTCGATGGAGTTGCGCCGGTAGGCGGCCTCGAAGAAGTCGAACGTCACGCCGAGCCAGTCGTGGGACTGGTCGGCGGCCTCGTCGCCGGTGGGCCCGTCGCCCTCGGAGCGCACCTTCTTGCCGGGCAGCTCCTCGCGGCCCGCGGCGTCATGGATCGTTCGGTTGGGGACGAAGTCCTCGTTCGGATCGGCTGCCGTGACCGATGTCGTGCGCCGTTCCACGCGCTGGGTGGCGCTGATCACGAGCGTTCGGCGGGCCATGTCACGCAGCGCCGGGTCGTCGGACCGGCGGGCGACGCGTTCGAGGATGTGCGGAGGGAGAATGGTGCACTGCATAGGGTCACGGTGCCAGGCGCTCCGGGACCTGGCCACCGCCGCGGGGGTGAGAGGGCGCGGCCGGAACCGGTCACCTTTCGTCACCGAAGATCACGGTGCGTCGATGATCCGCGTCCGTCTCCCGGGCGCTCCGCGGGATGCGGGAGAATGCACGGGTGACCCTCTACCGTGACGAAGGCATCGTGCTGCGCACCCAGAAGCTGGGTGAGGCCGACCGCATCGTCACCGTGCTGACCCGGCGGAACGGGCGGGTGCGCGCCGCCGCCAAGGGGGTCCGCAAGACCAGGTCGCGGTTCGGCGCCCGGCTGGAGCCGTTCACCCATGTGGACCTGCAGTTCTACGAGCGGCGCTCACTGGACCTGATCACCCAGGCCGAGACGCTGCGGCCGTACGGCGAGCCGCTGGTCACCGACTACCCCCGCTACACCGCCGGGACGGCGATGCTGGAGACCGCCGAGAAGCTCACCGTGGAGGAGCGGGAGCCCGCGCTGCGGCAGTTCCTGCTGCTGCTCGGCGGGCTGCGCACCCTGGCGGACGGCTCCCACGACCCCCGGCTGGTGCTGGACGCCTACCTGCTGCGGTCGCTGTCGGTGGCCGGGTGGGCGCCCGCGCTGGACGAGTGCGCCCGCTGCGGCTCCCGGGGACGGCTGCGGGCGTTCGCCATCGCGGCGGGCGGGGCGATGTGCGGCACCTGCCGCCAGCCCGGCGCCGCCACCCCGGCGCCGCCGACGTTCCAGCTCATGCTGGCGCTGCTGCGGGGCGACTGGGAGCACGCCGACGGCAGCGAGCCGCGGCACCGGGTGGAGTGCAGCGGGCTGGTCGCCGCGTACCTGCAGTGGCATCTGGAGCACGGGATCCGGTCGCTGCGCCACGTCGAGCGCGGGCCCGCGGGCCCGCCGGATCCGATCACGAACGGGGAGAGAGTGTGAAGAGGGCCGTCCAGCCGCCGTACCCGCACGCCAGCGGGGCCCGCCCGCCCGCCATCCCGAAGGAGTTCGTGCCCCGGCACGTGGCCATCGTGATGGACGGCAACGGGCGCTGGGCCAAGGAGCGGGGCCTGCCGCGCACCGAGGGCCACAAGATGGGGGAGCACTCGCTGTTCGACGTGATCATGGGCGCGATCGAGCTGGGCATCCCGTACCTGTCGGCCTACGCCTTCTCCACCGAGAACTGGAAGCGCTCCCCGGAGGAGGTCCGCTTCCTGATGGGCTTCAACCGGGACGTCATCCGCCGCCGCCGCGACCAGCTCCACGCCATGGGCGTGCGGGTCCGCTGGGCGGGCCGGCGGCCCCGGCTGTGGCGCAGCGTGATCTCCGAGCTGGAGGACGCCGAGCGGATGACCCGCGACAACGACGTGCTGACCCTGCAGTTCTGCGTGAACTACGGGGGCCGGGCCGAGATCGCCGACGCCGCCGCCGCGATCGGCCGGGACGTCGCCGCCGGCAGGCTCAATCCCGACAAGATCACCGAGAAGGTGTTCGCGCGGTACCTGTACCGGCCCGAGGTGCCCGACGTGGACCTGTTCCTGCGGCCCTCGGGCGAGCAGCGCTCCTCCAACTTCCTGCTGTGGCAGTCGGCCTACGCGGAGTTCGTGTTCCAGGACGTGCTGTGGCCCGACTTCGACCGCAGGCACCTGTGGCACGCCTGCGAGGTGTACGCCACCCGGGACCGCCGTTACGGCGGCGCGCAGCCCAACCCCGTCCCGGCGGGCTGACGGCCCCGGGGCTCAGCCCTGCGCGGCGGTGCAGGCCGGGCAGGTGCCGAAGACCTCGACGGTGTGGGTGACGCCGGTGAAGCCGTGCTCGGCGCCGACCGCCTCGGCCCACCGCTCCACGGCCGGGCCCTCGATCTCCACGGTCCGCCCGCACTGGCGGCAGACCAGGTGGTGGTGGTGCTCGTCGGTGCGGCAGGCCCGGTAGACGGCCTCGCCGTCGTCGGTGCGCAGCACGTCCACCTGACCGGCCTCGCTCATCGCCTGCAGCGCGCGGTACACGGTGGTCAGGCCGATCTTCGAACCGTCCGCCCGCAGATCCGCGTAGATGTCCTGCGCGCTGCGGAACCCCTCGCTGCGCGCCAGCGCGTCCCGTACCGCGTCCCGGCGGGCCGTCATCTGTGTACCTCCGCGTTCGCCATGCCCTCTGAGCCGGAAGGCAGTGTACGGCCCGAACCCCCGCGGCGGGCCAGCGAACGTCCCATCGAGCGCGACAGCACCGCCGCCACGAACAACCCGAGCGCCACGAGCACGATCGACGGGCCGGGCGGCAGGTCGTTCTCGAACGCGGTGAGCAGCCCGGCCACCGCCGACACCACGCCGATGCCCATGGCCACCAGCATCGTGTCGCGGAACCCCCGGGTGAGCTGCTGGGCGGCGGCCACCGGGACCACCATCAGCGCGCTGACCAGCAGCAATCCGATGGCGCGCATGGCGATGACCACGGTGACGGCGGCGGTGACGGCGATCAGCAGGCTGAGCATCCGGGTCGGCAGGCCGCTGGCGCGGGCCACCTCCTCGTCCTGGCACAGCAGGAACAGCTCCCGGCCGAACAGCGCCACCACGGCCAGCACCACGACCGCCAGCCCGGCGACCACGTACAGGTCCTCGGTGGTGACGCTGGTGATCGACCCGAACAGGTACGACTGCAGGCCCGTGCCGCCGCCCTCGAGGTTGGTCAGCAGCACGCCGCCCGCCAGGCCGCCGTAGAACAGCAGCGCCAGCGCGACGTCCCCGCCGGTGCGGCTGCGGGCGCGCAGGACCTCGATCGCCGCCGCCCCCAGGATCGACACCACCAGGGCCCCCAGGATCGGGGAGGTGCTGGTGAGCAGCCCCAGGCCGATGCCGGTCAGCGCGATGTGGCCGATGCCGTCGCCGAGCAGCGCCAGCCGCCGCTGGACGATGAACGTGCCGATCGCCGGCGCGGTCAGGCCGATGAGCACCGCCAGTGCCAGGGCGATGCGCATGAAGTCGTAGGCGAACGGGTTGCTCAAGCCGGGTTCCAGGTGGTCAGCGGGGTCGGTGCGGACTCGGGGGCGTGCGGGTGCAGGTGCTGGTGGCCCGGCCGGGCGCACTCGCCCTCGGGCTCGGGCGGCGCGCCGACGTGCGCGACCCGCCCGTCCTCCAGCACCACGGCCCGGGTGATCAGCGGCTCCAGGGGGCCCAGCTCGTGCATGACCAGCACGATGGTGCTGCCCTGGGCGGCCAGCGTGCGCAGCGTGCCGGCCAGCGCGGCCTGGCTGGCGGCGTCCACCCCGGCGGTCGGCTCGTCCATCACGAAGGTGTCGGGCTCCCCGGCCAGCGCGCGGGCGATGAGGACCCGCTGCTGCTGCCCGCCGGACAGCCGCTGGGCGGGCCGCCCGGCCAGGTCGGCCAGGTCCACCGCCTCCAGCGCCCGCCGTACGGCCGCCCGGTCGGCGGCGGAGGCGAACGGGCGCAGCCGCGACCGCCGGGCGATCCGGCCCGAGGACACGACCTCCCGGACGGTGGCGGGCACCCCGCCGCCCACGGTCAGCCGCTGCGGGACGTACCCGACGCGGTGCCAGTCGCGGAACCGGGTGGGCGGCACGCCGTAGATCTCGGTGCTGCCGCCCGCCAGCGGCACCAGCCCGAGCAGCGCCCGGACCAGGGTGGACTTGCCGGAGCCGTTCGCGCCGAGCAGCGCGACGACCTCGCCGGGCGCGACCTCCAGGTCGATGCCGCGCAGCACCTCCTGCCCGTCGAGCCGGACCCGGCCGCCGGTCATCCGGAAGGGCGCCGCGGCGGGACTCACGAGCAGCTCAGCGCGGTGCGCAGGGTGGTCAGGTTGGTACGCATGATCGAAAGGTAGTCACCGCGGGATCCTTCGGCCAAACCCTCCACCGGGTCCAGGGTCGCGGTGCGGACGCCGGCCTCCCGGGCGAGCGTCTGGGCGACCTTCGGGCTGACGAGCGTCTCGGTGAACACGGTGGTGGCCCCGGTCTCCTCGATCTCGTGGGTCAGCTCGGCCAGCCGCTTGGGGGACGGCTCGTTGTTCGGGTCGATGCCGGCGATGGAGACCTGCCTGAGCCCGTAACGATCGGCCAGGTAGCCGAACGCGGCGTGCGCGGTGACCATCGTCTTCTGCTTACAGCTCTTCAACCCCTCGCGGAATTCCCCGTCCAGGGCGGTGAGCCTGGCGGTCAGGGCGCGGGCGTTGGCGCGGTAGGCGTCGGCGTGCGCGGGGTCGGCCTTGGCGAGCCGGTCGCCCAGGGCGGTGGCGATGGTGGCCATGCGGCTCGGGTCGAGCCAGACGTGCGGGTCGTGCTCGCCCTCGTGCTCGTGGCCGTCCTCGTCGTGCCCGTGGCCGTGCCCGTCCTCGGCGGGCGGCGGCAGGGTCTTCACGACGGAGGCCGCGTCGAGACCCTTGTCCTTGGCACGTTCCGCGACGGCCTTGTCGACGGCGGGCTGCAGGCCGCCGACGTAGACGACCAGGGCGGCCTCGCCCAGCTCGGCGATCTGCCTGGGCGTCAGCTCCAGGTCGTGCGGCTCGGCGCCGGGCCTGGTCAGCAGGTCGACCGACGCGTCGGGCCCGCCGACCTGCTCGCTCAGCCAGGCCATCGGGTACAGGCCGGCGACCACCCGGGTGCCGTCGCCGTCGCCGTCGCCGCCGGAGCCGGAGTCGCCGCCGCAGGCGGCGGTGGCGGTCAGGGTGACGGCGGCCAGGGCGGCCGGGAGGACGCGGCGCAGGGTGCGGGAGGTGAACACCCTCCGATTATGGACAAACTTGAAAATGGTTGTCAAAACCGACCGATGGCCCGTCCCAGGGCGAACGCGGTCAGGACGCCCAGCGCCGCCACCCGCAGCACCCGGCCCCCGGTGTCCAGCGCCGGCCAGTTGAGGTAGGCGAACCACGCCAGGAAGAACGCCAGCACGGCCAGGCCGGCCGCCGCGACCAGTCCGGTGCCCGCCATGCCCACCGCCAGCAGCGCGAACACCGCCAGCAGCAGCGACCACGTCGGCAGCCGGTGCAGCAAGACCACGGCGGTCGCGCTGCGCCGTTCGATCCGCCCCCGCAGCCCCGGGGCGTGGGGATCGCGTCGTGTGCTCACCCGGGCACGGTATCCCCGCGGACGCCGGCCGCGGGGGACTGAGAGGATGGCGGCGTGATCGCGATAACCCGGTACCGGGTCCCCGAGGAGGAGTCCGAGCCGTTCGCCGCCGAGCTGACGGCGGTGCTGGAGGCGCTGTCGGCCGCCCCCGGATACCGCGGCGGGCGCGTGGGCCGCACGGTCGACGACCCCACCCTGTGGGCCATGGTCACCGAATGGGACGGCGCGGGCCACTACCGGCGCGGCGTCGGCGCCTACGACGTGCGGCTGCGTCTCATCCCGCTGTCGGCGCGGGCCATCGACGAGCCCGGCGCGTACGAGATCATCACCGCCCGCTGACCGGCCCGCGCAGGTCCCCGTCCTGACGGCCGGCCGTTTCCCCTAAGCTGGGAGCGACTCGGGTCCCAGGGCCGGGGACCGCGCCAGCGGGGGCCCGGGAGCCCGTACCGGGGATGAGACATCGCGCACCGGCCCGCCGCCGGGCGCTGCCACCACAATCCCGCCGACCGCCAGCCGGATGGAGAAGAATTCATGGCCCGCCGATCCGACGTGATAGACACCATCGTCAACCTCAGCAAGCGCCGGGGTCTGGTGTACCCGTCGAGCGAGATCTACGGCGGACTGCGCGCGTCCTGGGACTACGGCCCCCTCGGCGTGGAGCTGAAGTCGAACGTCAAGCGCCAGTGGTGGAAGTCCATGGTGCAGGCCCGTGAGGACGTCGTCGGCCTCGACTCCAGCGTGATCCTGGCCCGCGAGGTCTGGGAGGCCAGCGGCCACGTGCGCGAGTTCGTGGACCCGCTCACCGAGTGCCAGTCCTGCCACAAGCGTTACCGCGCCGACCACCTCGAAGAGGCGTACGAGGCCAAGCACGGCCGTCCGCCCGCGACCGGGCTGGCCGACCTGACCTGCCCCAACTGCGGCACCAAGGGCGCCTTCACCGAGCCGCGGATGTTCAACGGCCTCCTCAAGACCTACCTGGGCGCCGTCGAGGACGAGTCCGGCCTGGCCTACCTGCGGCCGGAGACCGCGCAGGGCATCTTCATCAACTACCTGAACGTCCAGCAGTCGGCCCGCCGCAAGATCCCGTTCGGCATCGGCCAGATCGGCAAGTCGTTCCGCAACGAGATCACCCCGGGCAACTTCATCTTCCGGACCCGTGAGTTCGAGCAGATGGAGATGGAGTTCTTCGTCGAGCCCGGCACCGACGAGGAATGGCACCAGTACTGGATCGACCAGCGCCTGCAGTGGTACGTCGACCTGGGCATCCGCAAGGAGAACCTGCGGCTGTACGAGCACCCGGCCGACAAGCTGTCGCACTACTCCAAGCGCACCGTCGACATCGAGTACCGGTTCGACTTCGTCGGCGGCGAGTGGGGCGAGCTGGAGGGCATCGCCAACCGCACCGACTACGACCTGTCGACGCACGCCAAGGCCAGCGGCGTGGACCTGTCCTTCTTCGACCAGGAGAAGGGCGAGCGGTTCGTCCCGTACGTCATCGAGCCCGCGGCCGGCGTGGACCGCTGCGTGCTGACGTTCATGATGGACGCCTACGCCGAGGACGAGGCCCCCAACGCCAAGGGCAAGATGGAGAAGCGCACCGTCATGCGCCTGGACCACCGGCTCGCCCCGGTGAAGGCCGCGGTGCTGCCGCTGTCGCGCAACGCCGACCTGTCGCCGAAGGCGCGTGACCTGGCCGCGCAGCTGCGCCGGAACTGGAACGTGGAGTTCGACGACGCCGGCGCGATCGGCCGCCGCTACCGGCGGCAGGACGAGATCGGCACGCCGTTCTGCATCACCGTCGACTTCGACACGCTGGAGGACGAGGCGGTGACGATCCGCGAGCGCGACTCGATGAACCAGGAGCGCATCGCCCTGTCGCAGGTGGAGTCCTTCCTGGCGGCGCAGTTGGTCGGCGCCTGACGAGGGCTGGTAGAACGAGGGCGGGCCGCCTCTCCCTGATTCGGGCAGGGAGAGGC
>DATADI010000446.1:0-1925 GCA_036258615.1 Thermomonospora sp.
AGCCGATGGCGAAGTTCCAGGCTCCGAGGCCGGACATGAAGGGGATGCGGTCCCCGGCGACGTAGAACACGACGATCCACAGCAGCCCCAGCAGCATGAGGGCGACCATGAGCGGGGCGTACCAGCGCGGGCTCGGCTGCAGGGCCCGCGGGCTCGCCGTGCCGGACTGCAGGGTGCCCTGCGGCGGCGTGTAGACCGACTTCTTGCGCACCTTGGACTTGGGCACCTGTCGTACTCCCTCCGGGGCCGGTCCGTCGCGACCAGCCGTGACCGTTCCCCAGCCTAAGCTGCGGACGTGGCCACAGCCCGCACCCTGCGCGCACGGATGACCCGTTGGGGTACCGCCTGGGCCGCGCTGGTGCCGGTGGTGGCGATGGCGGCGGGGCTGCTGTTCGCCACGTCGAGCCAGACGGCGCAGGGCACCGACCTGCGCGGCGGCGAGGCCACCGAGCTCTCCGCGCTCATCCCCGCGCGCGAGGACGTCGTGGCCGCGCAGGAGGAGCAGCTGGCGGCGCTGCAGGCGCAGGTCCAGGCCCTCACCGACCAGGCGGCGTCGCGGAACGGCACCGTGGCCGCCGCCCGGGACGCCGGCGAGGCGGGGGAGCTCTCGGCCGGCCTGGTGCCGCTCACCGGGCCCGGGGTGGAGATCACCCTGGACGACGCCCCACGGCGGCCGGACGGCGCACTGCCCATCGGCGCCCGGCCCGACGACGTCGTGATCCACCAGTCCGACGTCAAGGCCGTCGTCAACGCCGTGTGGGCCTCGGGTGCGGACGCGGTGGCGATCATGGGCCAGCGGCTGATCGCGACCAGCGCCGTCCGCTGCGTGGGCAACGTGCTGCTGCTCCACGGGCGCACCTGGTCCCCGCCGTTCGTGGTGACCGCGATCGGGGACGTCGACGCGGTCCGTGCCCAGCTGGCCGCCTCGCCGCAGGTCCAGGTGTTCCAGCAGGCGGTCGAGGACTACGGGCTGGGCTTCGCCGTCCAGCAGCGGGCCGAGCTCACCCTCCCCGCCTACGACGGTGCGCCGGCCATGGAGTACGCCACAGCCGCTGACGGCTAGCCCCCGTGCAGGTGGGAGGACCCCGTCCTCCCCGCCCCTCGGAGAAGGACCTCCCTGCCCCCTGCCACTCGCAGGCTCGCGGCGGGACCCTGCAGGGAGGCCGGCGGTGCCCTGGACGGGGCTGGGGGGTACGGGGTCCTCCTGGTACACAAGGAGCGTGAGCCGCCCCGTCCTGGTCGTCGACAACTTCGACAGCTTCGTCTACAACCTGGTCCAGTACCTGGGCCAGCTCGGTGTGGAGTGCGTCGTCCGGCGCAACGACGCCGTCACCGTCGACGAGCTCCCCGACCTCGACGTCGCCGGGGTGCTGCTCTCCCCGGGCCCGGGGACGCCGGCCGGCGCCGGGGTGACCGTGCCGATGGTGCGGGCCGCCGCCGAGGCCGGGACGCCGGTCCTGGGCGTGTGCCTGGGCCACCAGGCGATCGGTGCGGCGTTCGGTGCGGAGGTCGTGCGGGCGCCGGAGCTGCTGCACGGCAAGACCAGCCAGGTGGTGCACGACGGCGCCGGCGTGCTGGCCGGGTTGCCCTCGCCGTTCACCGCCACCCGCTACCACTCGCTGGCCGTCGACCGCGACACCGTGCCCGCCGAGCTGGAGGTCACCGGGACGACGCCCTCGGGCATCGTCATGGCGCTCCGGCACCGGGAGCTGCCCATCGAGGGCGTCCAGTTCCACCCCGAGCCGGTGCTCACCGAGGGCGGCCACCGGATGCTCGCCACCTGGCTGGAGGCCTGCGGCCTGGCGCCCGACCCGGCCACCGTGGCGGCGGCCAGCGCGGCGGCCCACCGGCTCACCACGGTCGCCACGACGGCCTGAACGGTCCCTCGGACGGCCGCAGGGCCCCTCCCCGGTATGGGAAGGGGC
>DATADI010000447.1:0-4775 GCA_036258615.1 Thermomonospora sp.
GGAGCCTGCGCCCGCGCGGGGCCGCAGCACCACGCCGAGCAGCCGGCGGCCCGCCAGCGGGACGCCGAGGGCGCGGGCTCGGGCGGCGGCCTCCTGCGGGTCGGCGTAGGCGTGCGCCAGGATGCTCGCGATGATCGTGCCGTGCGCCTGCCGTTCCAGGCTCTCGGCGTGCCGGTCCAGCAGCCGGGCCAGCGCCAGCGTGGTCGCGGCCCGTTCGATCAGCACCACGTCGCGGGGGGACGGCTCGCCGCCGCCGACGATGATCAGCCGCCCCCAGTCCTCGTCGCGGGCGCCGACGGCGGTGACCAGCCAGCCGGAGGAGGGGTCGTAGGCGGTGCGCTCGTCGGGCCGGACCGCGCGGGACCGGGTCTCCCACACCGCCAGCAGCTCGGCCGGGTCGGCGCCCGCGGCCTCGGCGGCCAGCACCTGGTGGGACAGGTTCTCCAGCACCACCGGGCGCCCGGCCAGCGCGGCGACCTGGCGGACCACCTCGTCGGGGGAGGCGCCCTCCACCGACAGCCGGGTGAAGATCTCGTGGAGCTGCTCGGAGGCCCGCAGCTCCTCCAGCTGGGCGTCCAGGATGCGGGCGTGGACGGACTCGGTGATGTCGATGAAGACCGTCTCACGGGCCAGCGCGATCACCGGGAGCCCGTGCTCCTCGGCGGCGTCCAGCAGCGCGTGCGGCAGCTCGCTGGCGTACCGGCGGCCCATCTCGATCATCAGCCCGCTGACCCCGACGCCGGCCAGCTCGGCCATGTAGCGGCGCAGCCGGGAGGGCTGGTCGGGGAGCGCGATCCCGGTGGTGAGCACCAGCTCCCCGCCGTGCAGCAGGTGCGCGATGTCGGTGACCTCGGCGACGTGCACCCAGCGGACCCGCGCGTCGAGCCGGTCGGCGCCGGCGACCACCCTCGGCTGGCCGCGCCGGACCGGATCGAGCTGGAGCACGTCGGCGAGCGTGGGGAGCATGTGCCCTGATGGTACCCGCCAACCTGTCATGGCCAGGGCGTGGAACGCTTACAGAGTGCAGGGCGTAGGCTCGCGGCAGGGACACCGGACGACGGGGAGGGGCCGCGATGAGCCTGCTCGACGAGGAGACCCTGGCCGGGGAGCTGGCCGCCACGCCCGGCTGGGAGCGGGACGGGGACGAGATCGTCAGGACCGTGGAGCTGGCGGACTTCCGGGCGGCGATGGCGTTCGTCAACCGGGTGGCCGAGCTGGCCGAGGAGGCCGACCACCACCCCGACATCACCCTCCGCTGGAACAAGGTCACCCTCACCCTGTCCACCCACTCGGCGGGCGGCCTGACCCGCAAGGACTTCGAGCTGGCGCGGCGGGTCAACGCCCTGTGAGACCTCGACAGGCTGTCAACGAAACCACCGCGGAGCAGACACTGTGTCCGCTGGTGCGCCCGCTGACGCCCGACCAGACTTGACGCATGTCGGACTTGCTTGCACGCCACCGCGCGGTCATGCCGGACTGGGTGGCCCTGTACTACGACCGGCCCATCGAGATCGTCAGCGGCAAGGGAAACCGCGTGACGGACGCCGAGGGCGCCACCTACCTGGACTTCTTCGCGGGCATCCTCACCAACATGATCGGCTACGACGTGGCCGAGGTGCGGGAGGCCGTCGAGCGGCAGCTCGCGACCGGTGTCGTGCACACCTCCACCGTCTACCTGCTGCGCGGGCAGGTGGAGCTGGCCGAGAAGATCGCGCGGCTGTCCGGCATCGAGAACGCCAAGGTGTTCTTCACCAACTCCGGCACCGAGGCCAACGAGACGGCGCTGCTGCTGGCCACGTACGCCCGTAAGACCGACCAGGTCCTGGCGATGCGGCAGAGCTACCACGGCCGGTCGTTCGGCGCGATCGGCGTCACCAGCAACCGGTCCTGGAAGAACAACTCCTACTCGCCGCTGAACGTGCACTTCCTGCACGGCGCCGACCGGCACCTGCCGCAGTTCGCCCGGCTGTCGGACCACGACTACATCAAGGTCTGCACCGAGGACCTGCGGCACCTGCTCGCCACCGCCACCGGTGGCGACGTGGCCGCGCTGATCGCCGAGCCGATCCAGGGCGTCGGCGGGTTCACGATGCCGCCGGACGGGCTGTTCGCCGCCTACAAGGACGTCCTGGACGAGTACGGGGCGCTGTTCATCTCCGACGAGGTGCAGACCGGCTGGGGCCGCACCGGGCAGAGCTTCTTCGGCATCCAGAACCACGGCGTGACGCCCGACATGATGACGTTCGCCAAGGGGCTCGGGAACGGCTTCGCGGTCGGCGGCGTGGTGGCGCGCGGCGACCTGATGGACGCCCCGCACGCGGTGGGCCTGTCCACCTTCGGCGGCAACCCGATCTCCATGGCCGCGGCCAACGCCACCCTCGACTACGTCCTCGACCACGACCTGCAGGCCAACGCGGCCCGCACCGGCGCGATCATCATCGACGGGCTGCGGAAGGCCGCCGAGCGGCTGCCGGTCGTCGGCGACGTGCGCGGCAAGGGCCTGATGTTCGCCGTCGAGCTGGTCGACCCCGGCACCGGCGAGCCCAGCCCCGCGCTGGCCGGAGCGGTGATGGCCGAGACCCGGAAGCGCGGCCTGCTGGCCGGCAAGGGCGGGCTGTACGGCAACGTGATCCGGATGGCCCCGCCGCTGACCCTGACCGAGGCCGAGGCCCACGAGGGCCTGGGCATCCTGATCGACTCCCTGGAAGCGACGAACGAGGCGGCCAAGTGAAGCACGTCCGGCACTGGATCAACGGCAAGCCCCACGACACGGCCGCCGAGCGGCAGGGCGACATCTTCGACCCCGCGACGGGCCGGGTCTCCGGGCGGGTGGACTTCGCGAGTCCCGCCGAGGTCGAGGCGGCGGTGGCCGCCGCGCGGGAGGCGTTCCCGGCCTGGCGGGACGCGTCGCTGGCCAAGCGGGCGCAGGTGCTGTTCCGGTTCCGTGAGCTGCTGGTGCGCGACCGCGACGAGATCGCGAAGCTGATCAGCTCCGAGCACGGCAAGGTCGAGTCGGACGCGGCGGGGGAGGTGGCCCGGGGCCTGGAGGTCGTGGAGTTCGCCTGCGGCATCCCGCACCTGCTCAAGGGCGGGTTCTCCGAGAACGTCTCGACCCGGGTGGACGCCTACTCGATCCTGCAGCCGCTGGGCGTGGTCGCGGGGATCACCCCGTTCAACTTCCCGGCGATGGTGCCGATGTGGATGTTCCCGGTGGCCATCGCCTGCGGCAACACCTTCGTGCTCAAGCCGTCGGAGAAGGACCCGTCGGCGTCGATCCGGATCGCCGAGCTGTGGGCCGAGGCGGGGCTGCCCGACGGGGTCTTCAACGTCGTGCACGGCGACAAGGTCGCGGTGGACGGGCTGCTGGAGCACCCGGACGTCAAGGCGGTCAGCTTCGTGGGCTCCACCCCGATCGCCCGGTACATCTACGAGACCGCCGCCCGCAACGGCAAGCGCGTGCAGGCCCTCGGCGGCGCCAAGAACCACATGGTGGTGCTGCCGGACGCCGACCTGGACCTGGCGGCGGACGCGGCGGTGTCGGCGGGCTTCGGCTCGGCGGGCGAGCGCTGCATGGCGATCTCGGTGCTGGTGGCGGTCGATCCGGTGGGCGACGAGCTGATGGCCAAGATCACCGAACGGGTGGCGAAGCTGCGGATCGGCCCCGGCCACGACCCGCGCTCGGAGATGGGCCCGCTGGTCACCGGGCAGCACCGGGACAAGGTCGCCTCCTACATCGACAGCGGTGTCGCGCAGGGCGCCACGGTGGCCGTGGACGGCCGCCAGACGCCCGTCAACGGCGGGGAGGAGTACCGCGACGGCTTCTGGCTCGGCCCGACGGTGCTCGACCACGTGACGCCGGAGATGGACGCCTACAAGGACGAGATCTTCGGGCCGGTGCTGTCGGTCGTGCGGGTCTCCTCCTACGAGGAGGCCATGAAGCTGATCTCCGACAACCCGTACGGCAACGGCACGGCGATCTTCACCAACGACGGCGGCGCGGCGCGGCGCTTCCAGAACGAGGTGGAGGTCGGGATGGTCGGGATCAACGTGCCGATCCCGGTGCCGATGGCCTACTACTCGTTCGGCGGCTGGAAGGCCTCGCTGTTCGGCGACAGCCACGCCCACGGCATGGAGGGCGTGCACTTCTACACCCGCACCAAGGCGGTCACCGCCCGCTGGCTGGACCCCAGCCACGGGGGCGTGAACCTCGGCTTCCCGACCAACGGCTGAGCCGCCGCCGCGACGATCCCGCCGGACCTGACTCCGGCGGGATCTTCGTGTTACCCGGGCTGTCCGGGAACTGATCGGATAAACGCCATCAAAAGGTGCAAAACGCCCGACCGGTCCGGGTGCGTCCGCGTGGCGGCGCCGTCGCGGCGGGTGAGAACCCGCAGGTCCCCGGGCCGGGGGTTTCCATCGCAGGAACCTTTCCTACGTCGTTTTCCAACATCATCGGCCCGGACAAACAATACTCACACCCATTGACCGCATCTGTGCAGTGCGCCACACTCGGGCTGTCTCAATTTCAGGACCGCGCATAAACAAAGGCCGGGACCGGGGGTCGGGTCAGGGTCGCAGTTCCGGTTTCGCGGACCAGAGCAGGGAGTCGCCCCGTGCGTACCGACAACGGCGTACCCGCCGACGACCACGCAGCCGAGGTCGAGGCGCTCAACCGGCGCTACCCCCGGTGGACCATCTGGTTCGGGCTCTTCACCCGCCGCTGGTGGGCGCTGCCGCCCCGCGACGAGGACGTCGGCGCCCTCGTCGAGGCCGAG
>DATADI010000448.1:0-10512 GCA_036258615.1 Thermomonospora sp.
CCAGCCGCCTCGACGGCGTCCCGCGTACGGTCACCATGAGGTCCGCCGCGATCGTCGCGCGTTCGGAGAACGCCGGCAGCAGCCGGGAGGCTCGGCGCACCAGACCGGCATGGTCCCCGGCGGCGAGGAGCGCACCGAACGAGGACAGCACCCCGTGCGCGACCACGCCGAGCAGCGCGGCCTCCCTCGGCAGCAGGCTGTGGGACGGATGGGCGCAGGCGAGCGGCCGATGCCAGTCGAGGACCCTGGCGAGGTCCTCCGGCGCATGGACGCCCTCCCCTTCAGGCACGCCCCGCAGGACCGTCACGAGTGTGTGCCGTACCTGGACGCAGCCGTCGCAATCAGCCTTCGTGCTCAGGGGATAGAGCTGCTTGCCGTCGTCGGCATGAGTACGCGTGGGGGCGGACGGGAGCCTCCACCATGCCAGCAGCAGCCGGGCAGCCTGTTCGCCCGGAGGCAGGTACGTGAACGCCTCGCCCCCGGGCGACAAACGCACGTGGGCCCCGTCGCTGACGAGCAGCCCGGCGCGCTGAGCACAGGCCAACGCGATCCGTGCCGATGCTTCGTTGCACCGCGCGGCCCGCATGACCCGCTGCAGCGCTCTCGGCTGCATCCCTGCCGCCTTGAACGCCTGCAACGGCCTTCTCGCGCACTCGGCGAGCACCCCCGCCGCATGCCCGACGAACTCCCCCAGCCGCGCCGCAGCCGTCAGCTCCACGCGTTCCGGATCGACCAGGACGGTCGGCATCTGCGGCGGGAACGGGTCGAACGCCGTTCCGCGCCGCGTGGGCCACCGCTCGCGCAGTGGTTCGGCGACGTGCAGCGCCTCGCCGTGACCGGGCCACACGAGCGCATGCCGCTCCAACACCGTCAACGCCTCGTCCACCGCAACGGCGGGCCCGCCCAGGAGCGCCGTGATCCTCGCCCTGGTCGCGTCCTGCCCGAGCGCAGTGGCCGCCTCCGCGACCTGAAGGCAGGGCCGTGTCAACCGCCCCAGTGCCCGCTCCACCGACCGCCCCTGCTGGAGCCGTTCGGCCAGATCACCCCACCCGCCCGGCTCGGTCGGACTACAGACGTCGGCCCGAACCGCCAGCACCTCCGCCAGCGCCCCCTGTTCGAGCGTGGCCAGCCAGTCCGGCAACGACATGCCCGTTCTCCTTCCGCGGCCCGAACTCGGGAAGCGAACGAACACCACCCAAACGCAAACCTCCCGGCATTCACCCCGAATTCAGGAAAATGCGACCTCCCGCCAAGCCGTCACTTGGTCGGTCGTCCGACCGGCTGTGCGGCCGGGGCGGCACCGAACGTGTCGGCGCACAGTTGGGCGAAGTGGGCCAGGCCCGGTAGCCGGAGTGTCCATCCGAGCAGCGCCCAGCCGAGGTGGAGATGCGCGGCGGCGTGGGCCCAGGCGGCGACGCCGTCCGCCCGGATGCCGTCGGCTCGTTCGTAGGTCATGCGGCGGATGCCGTCGGGGTGGTCTTCGGCGGCGCGTACGGTCAGGGCGACGGGGCGGCGGCGGAGGATCCAGCTGGCGACCGGGGAGCAGCGGTCGCAGCCTTCGGCGATCCAGATGACGGCGGGCGGGGTGCCGGGGAACGGGCGCAGGCGGGGCAGCCACGGGCGGACGGCGGCGCGGTAGGTGGTCCACGCGGTGCCGTGTCTGGTGCGCAACTGCTGGTTCTCGTGCCATGCCGCCAGGCCCGCGCCGTAGGAGACGGCCACGACGACCGCGATGAGGAACCGGACGTCCAGAAGGGCCAGGATCGCGTACACGACCGCCATGCCCGTCTGCATGGGGTTGCGGACATAGGCGTACGGGCCGGTGGTCACCAGGCGGCCGGGAGGGTCGTAGGGCAGCGGCGTGCCCCGCCCCGCCCGCGCGAACTCCCAGACCGCCCCCGCGACCAGCGCCCCAGGGACGATCACGAGCTGGGCCGTCAGGGCGAGCGCCCAGCCGGGGCGGTCGGGTACACGGCTCACCGTGATCGGCAGCACGACCATGAGCCCGACCGCCAGGACGGCCTGCAGCACCACCCTCGGCATGAGGTGGCGTCCGGTGACCGTCCAGTGGGCCAGGAGCAGCCCGGGGACCAGCGCCACGGCGACCGCGACCGTCTCCCCGGTCAGCCAGGCGTCCCCGAGCAGCAGGACCGGCTCACCCAGCGGCATCACGGCCAGGTCGATCCACACCGCCAGGCCCGTGACCAGCGGCAGTGGCAGTCGGCGCAGGGCCACGACGGCCACCCCGCCCCACAGGACGGCCCACCCGAGCAGCAGGTCGAGCGGCACGCCGCCGAAGGTGCCGCCCTCGGCGGCGAACGACCACCAGCCCGCCCGGAGCGCCAGGACGTTCACCGCGGTGAGCGTCAGGGCGTTCCAGGAGACGGCCAGGATCAGCGCCGCGATCTCCCGGTGCGCGGGCGGCCGGAGACGAAGCATGGCCACCAGCACCAGGACCGGGCCGAACAGCGCGATCCCGCGGATCAGTGCCGGGTCCCTCATGGTGCGGTGAACGTCTCGGCGAGGTAGGCGGCGGCCTCGCGCATGGCGTACCGCTGGACCGGGCCGAAGTACCAGGACGGGTCGAACGTCCGGGCGTAGCGGAGGGTGACGCTCAGCCGGGTTCCCTGCCAGCGGAACTCGGCCTCCTCGAACCTCAGCCAGCGGGCCAGCGTGGTGTCCTCGGTGATCGCGAAAACGGCCCGGCCGGTCTCTCGCCGGACGACCCTGAGCCTCATCGACCGGGGCCGTGTACGGGCGCCGATCCCCAGCGACCGGCGCGGTGTGAAGGTGACGAACCGGGTGGCGCCGACGTCGAGGCCGGTGCCCTCCGCCCGGACGGGCCGGGGGAACTTCAGCCGCAGCAGGCGCGACCGGACCGGGCCGAACTCCGGCGCGGTGGCCAGGGCCCGTTCGAGGTCGGCGCCGGGGGCCGCGGTCCTGGTGACCGTCACCTCGCCGCCGCGCGGCAGGTCGGCGACGGTGCCCTCCACGGTGAGCAGCAGCGGGACGACCAGCAGGGCCTGCATGCCGCGGTGCCGCCTGGCCCGGTCGGCCAGCAGGCCCACGATCGCGCCCACGAGGTAGAACAGCGGAGCGGCGACGACCAGGCACACGACACCTTCGTCGAGCAACGGCCCGGCCAGCGCGAGCCCGACCGTGATGGTCGCCGTGATCGCCCCGACCGTGCTGCGTGGCCGCGCCGCCCCCACGACGGTGAGCGCGATCAGCGCGGGGATCCCGACGTAGAACAGCGCGGTCTGGTGGAGCCCGCCCGCCTCGAGGATCTTGTAGGCCAGGAGCGCCGCGAACAGCGCGGCCACCACGGCGAACAGGGTGCGCCGCGCGGCGCGCCGTCGCCCGGGGTCGGGAACGACCATGGAGGGCCTCGATTCATCACTCGGTTTAATCGAGTGATTAAACCGTATGATGAAGACCGGGCCGGTTGTCAACCGTGGAAGCGCGGCGCGGATGAGCAAGCAGAACAGTGCGGAGACCAGGGAACGGCTCCTGGCGGCGGCGGCGGAGACGCTGCGCACCGAGGGATACGCGGGCACCAGCGCGCGGACCATCGCCAAGGCGGCCGGCTGCAACTCGGCGCTGGTCTTCTACCACTTCGGCGGCGTCGACCCCCTGCTGCTCGCCGCGCTGGACCGGTCCTCACAGGAACGCATGACCGCCCACCGGGAGGCCGTCGCCGGCGCCACCACCCTGGAGGAACTGGTCGAGGCCGCCACCGCCATCTACCGGGCCGACCTGGACGGCGGCCACATCACCCTCTTCTCCGAGCTGGTCGGGGCCAGCATCGCCCGCCCCGAACTCCGCAAGGAGATCATCGCCAGGGCCGAACCGTGGATCGACTTCGTGGAACAGACCCTGGACCGTGTGATCGGCGGCTCCCCGCTGGCCCGGCTGATGCCACCCCGCGACCTCGCCTACGCCGCCATCACCTTCTACCTGGGCGTCAACCTCTTCACCCACCTGGACGCCGACCGCACCCGCACCGAGTCCCTGTTCAACCTGGCCGCCCGCGTCGCCCCCCGCGCGAAGCTCCTCACCCTGCGCCTCCCCCGCCGACGACCCAAGACCACGGAGTAGCTTCTTCCGCCCCGATCCCGGGCTCGGTCAGGCGGCACGACGGCCTTCCCGAGCCCAGGCGGTCGTTCGGGACGGGGTTACTCGGCGTAGGGCTGGTCCTCTCCCTGGGCGCTGTAGCCGAGGCTCCAGATGTAGCCGTCCGGGTCGGCGAAGGAGCCGCCGTATCCGCCCCACGGCAGGGCACCGGCGGGCTTGAGGATGGTGGCCCCGGCCTTCTCGGCCTCCGCGATGATCTCGTCGACCCGGGCCTCGCTACGGACGACGTAGGTGAGGACCAGTCCGCTGAAGCCGCTGCCCTCCGGGCTCGTTCCCACCTGCTCGGCCAGACCTTCGCGGCCGTAGAAGCCGACGGGCGAGGCTCCGTCCGACTCGAAGAACACCGAGACGCCGTAGTCGTGCTTGATCTTCCAGCCGAGTCCCTCCGTGTAGAACCGCTTGGCCCGGTCCAGGTCGCGGACGCCGAGGAGGATCGAGCTGACGTGCGCTTTCATGCCTTGTCTCCTTTGTGCGTGAGGGATGATGCACATGACGGCCACGCTAGGGACCGGTCCTCGCCTGCCGCTTCTCGATTCCTGACCGGTTCGGGGGGCTCCGCGTCGCCGCCCGGATGGGCACCCTTACCCGTCGTGCGCCTGGTCTGGTCCTGTCAGGGGAGGGTGGGTAGGGGCAGGGTGGCCAGGCGGTGGGCTTCCTCCCGGTCGAGGCCGAACATGCGGAGCAGGTTGACGACGAGGCCCTGGGTGGCGGTGTCGGCGTCCAGGTCGGGGTGGGCTTCCAGCGTCTGGAGCAGGCCCAGCAGCGAGCCGCCGACGCAGGCGAGTGCCACCCGGGGGTCGCCGATGTCCAGGCGGCCGGCGGCCTCGGCGGCCTTGAGGTCGCGGAGGGCGTGGGCGGCCATGCCCTCGTCGCGGGTCAGGTAGGGCAGGCCCGTGTGGAGCAGGATGCGGGCCATCTGTGGGTGGCTGTGGCGGAGCCGTCCGGTCAGGCGTACCGAGGCGGCGAAGACCTCGGCGGGGTCGGTCAGGTGGGCGGTCGCCTGCTGGACCAGCCGCGCGTGTTCGGCGAGGGCCTCGGCGATCGCGGCGTCGAAGAGCGCGGCCTTGTCGGTGAAGTGGTTGTAGAAGGAGCCGAAGCCGACGTCGGCGGCGTCGGTGATCTCCTGGATGCTCGCCTCCGTCCGGCCCGTGGCCAGCAGCCGCCGGGCCGCGCCGATGAGCGCGGCCCTCGTGCGGGCCTTGCGGCGGTCGAGCCGGTTCTCCTTGGGGGCCGGGTGCGTCATCCCTGCATGCTAACTGATGATTTCATCAGTACTGATGAGCATTGACAGGTGAGGAGGGGCGGTGGTGACGTTCTCCGCAGCAACGGAAGGAGCGCAGGTGGGCATCGCCGTCATCAGAACCCGGGCCGGTTGGTGGGTGGAGACGCCCGCGGGGCTCTCGGCCGTGCGGACGTCCGCGGTCACCACGGCCGAGCTGCTGGCCGACCGGTCGGCGGTCGAGGCCGCCGCGCAGGGAGCGGAACCGGTGCCACCGCCGGAGGAGACCGAGGTCCTGTCGCCGGTGACCGCGCCGTGCCGGGTGGTCGCCCAGATGCTCAACTACCGTTCGCACGCGACGGATTCGGGCCTCGATCCCGCGCGGGTGCCGACGGCGTTCTTCCGCAAGACCTCGGGGTCGATCACCGGCCCGCACGGGACGATCCTGCGGCCCCAGGGCGTGCGGCTGCTGGACTACGAGGTGGAGCTGGGGCTGGTGATCGGCGCTCGGGTCCCGGTCGGCACGGTGGTGACCGAGGGGAATCTGGCGGAGTTCGTGGCCGGGCTCGTCGTGGCGAACGACGTCAGCGCCCGGGATCTGCAGCTGCCGAAGACGCAGTTCTACGAGAGCAAGTCCTATCCGACGTTCACGCCGTTGGGTCCCCGGCTGGTGCTGACCGACGCCGCCGAGCTGGCCCGGCTGCGGGATCTGCGGCTCACCCTGAGGGTCAACGGCGAGGTACGCCAGGACATGACCGCCGCCGACATGATCGTGGCTCCGGCCGAGGCCCTCACCCTGTTGTCCCGCTTCCAGGCCCTCGACCCGGGTGACGTGCTGCTGACCGGCACGCCCGGCGGAACGGCCCTCCGCTCACCGGGGCCGCTGGTGGAGAGGATCGGCGCGCTCCTCCCGGCCCACGTCAAGTGGCGGGCGTTCTTCAGGCGCCAGGAACGCGACCCCGCCTACCTCAAGGACGGTGACGTGGTCACCGCGCGGATCCGTACCGACGACGGACGGCTGGACCTGGGCGAGCAGCGCACCGAGGTCTCCTCCTGAGCCGTACCGGGCGGAGCGAAGGAGCACGCATCGATGGATCCCCACAAGAACCTGCACAGCGAGCACGGCGCGCTGCGCGGCGAGCATCCCGGACGGGCGCCCGATCCGGTCGTCAAGGTCGTCGATCTGGCCTGGCTGGAGTTCGCCAAGCCCGACCTGGACCGGGCCGAGTCCTTCGCCCGCGACTTCGGCTTCATCGTCACCGGACGGACCCCCATCACGTTGCGGTTGCGTGGCGCGCTGCCCGGCACCGACTGCCTGGTGATCCACAAGGGGCCGCGTCCCCGGTTCGTCGGGCCGGTCTTCCAGGCCGCGGCGGCGGGCGACCTCGACCGGCTGGCGCGGGCCACCGGCGGCCGGGTCACCGAGGTGCCGGGCGGCGGCCGATGCGTGACCGCCGTGACGCCGTCGGGCTCGAAGATCCGCGTGGTGTACGGGGCGCCCGAGGCCGGGGGGCTGGAACTCCAGCGGCCTCTGGTGTGCAACACCGGCGGAAGGGTCGCCCGGGTCAACGAGACCCAGCGCCCGCCCCGCGAGCCCGCGCGGGTGGAGCGGCTGGGTCACGTGGTGCTGTCCACCCCGGTCTTCCCGCGGGACCTGGACTGGTTCCTGCACCACCTGGGCCTGATCGTCAGCGACTTCCTCTACCTGGACGGACAGCGGGAGCGCGGCCCGACGATGGCGTTCCTCCGCTGCGACCGCGGGTCCGAACCCGCCGACCACCACACCGTGGCCATGCACCTGGGGCCGAGGACGGGGTACGTGCACTCGGCGTACCAGGTGGCCGACCTCGACGCACTGGCGGCGGGCGGGGAGTACCTCAGGGAGCGCGGACACCGGCGTTCCTGGGGCATCGGCCGGCACATCCAGGGCAGCCAGATCTTCGACTACTGGCGCGACCCCGACCGGCTGCTGCTGGAGCACTTCACCGACGGGGACCGCTTCGACGCCTCCGTGGAACCCGGCTGGGCGCCCATGTCGGCCTCCGGCCTGGCCCAGTGGGGGCCGCCCGCCACCGCCGACTTCCTGGACAGCCGCCCGTCGCTCGCCCTGCTGCGCGACGCCCTCGCGGCCCTGCGTGCCGACAACGACGTCGACCTGCCCCGCCTGCTGGCCCTGGCCAAGGCCATGAACTCCTGAACCGCCCCGAGGAGATCCCCTCGTGCTGATCCACCTGAACGACGGCGACCGCCGCGACGCCCCGTCGGCCGACCTCGGCCGGTGCTCCTTCACCCACGAGATCACCTCATGAGCGCCTCGGCCGACCCGGTGCCGGTCCTGATCGTCGGTGCCGGGCCCACCGGCCTGACCTGCGCGACGCTCCTGGCCCGGTACGGCGTCCGCAGCCTCGTCGTCGAACGCCACCCGGAGGTCTATCCGCTGCCCCGCGCCGTCCACCTGGACGACGAGGTCCTGCGGATCCTGCAACGCGTGGGCGTCGCCGACGCCTTCACCCGGATCAGCCGCCCGGCGCGGGGAATGCGCCTGGTGGACGGGCGGCTGCGCACCATCGCGGAGTTCCGCCGCGACACACTGGTCGGGGAGCACGGCTGGCCCCAGGCCAACCTCTTCGACCAGCCCGACCTCGAACGCCTCCTCCGCGACAACCTCGCCCACCACCCCGAGATCGAACTGCTCACCGGGGTCGAGGCCGAGCACATCGACCCCGGGGACGCCTCCCGGCCCGCCCAGGTGCGCATCCGCCACCTCGACACCGGCCTGACCCGCGTCATCCCGGCCCGGGTGGTGCTGGGCTGCGACGGGGCCAACAGCCTCGTCCGGCAGGTCGTCGGCGCACGCATGCGTGATCTCCGCTTCGAGGAGCGGTGGCTGGTGGTCGATGTGCGCTGCGCCCGGGAACTGGACGTCTGGGACGGCGTCGACCAGGTCTGCGACCCCCGTCGGGCGGCCACGTTCATGCGCGTCGGCCCCGAACGTTACCGCTGGGAGTTCCGCATGCGTCCCGGTGAGAGCGCCGAGGATCTGACCACGCCGAAGGCGCTCGGCCGCCTGCTGTCACCCTGGACCCACGGTGTCCCGCTCGACGAGTTGCGGGTCATCCGCAGCGCCCCGTACACGTTCCGGGCCCGGGTCGCCGACCGCTGGCGCAGGGGGCGGCTCTTCCTGCTGGGCGACGCCGCCCACCTGACCCCGCCGTTCATCGGTCAGGGCATGTGCGCCGGGCTGCGGGACGCCGCCAACCTCAGCTGGAAACTCGCCGCCGCCCGCGCCGACCCGGTCCGCCACGGCGACCTCCTCGACACCTACGAGCGGGAGCGCCGACCGCACGTCACCCGCGTCATCCGCCTGGCCGTCACCACCGGCTGGGCCATGACCGGGGGCCAGGACCGCGCCGCCGCCCTCCGCCGCTCCCTGCTCACCCGGGCCCTCCGCCTGCCCGCCCTGAGGACCACGATGCTGCGCGGCGTCTCCCCCCGGCTGCGTCGCGGCCCCCTGGTGGTCGGACCGGCGCTGCCCTCCCGCAGGCCACGGCTGGCGGGCGCCCTCATGCCGCAGCCCCTGATCACCGTGGGCGGCACCCGCCACCGGCTCGACGACCTCCTCGGCCCCGGGTTCACCGTCGTCACGCGTGGGCCGGTGCCTCCGGCCCTCACCCGCCTGGCCACCACCCTGAACGCCACGCTCGTGCACGTGGGCGGCCACACCACCGACATCCGGCTCCCGGACGGGGCCAGGCTGACCGGTCACGAGGACGTGCTGGCCACCTGGCTCCGGCGGGCGGGGGCCTCCGCCGCGGTGATCCGCCCCGACCGGACCGTCCTGACGGCCCTCGCCGCGAACGGTGGCCTGCCGAGTGGGCTGGCCCTCATCCCCGCGCTGCCCGCTGAACCGTGATCAGCGTTCCTCGTTCATGACGGCGAACAGGCCGCGTGCCTTGGCGCCGTCGGGGAGAAGCCACTCGGCGGTGACGTGCCCCAAGGCCGAGTCCGCCGTCCGGGGGCCGAGGCGGCGTTGGATGCGGATCGTGAGCCGCCTCTGCATCGCCTCCATGAGCAGGTCGGTGCCGTCCGGCCCGTTGGACACGCCGGTGAGGTCGGCCGCCCCCGCCGGGCCGTTCTCGGCGAGGTGGCCGACGACGGTCGGGTCGGGCGTGCCGCTCTCGCTCTGGGCCTGGGGTACGGCCTTCCCGGCGATGAGCGCGAACAACTGCGCGGCGAGCACCGGGTCGTGCGGTCCGTCGTAGATCCAGCGGCGCCCCAGCACACCGTGCTCGGAGGTCCCGATGAGCGCGTGGTCGGCCCCGGCCAGCGGAGCACCCCGGTAGGTGAGCGGCACCTGGTACGTGACCGGCCGCCCCCGCGACGTGTCGGTGACCACCATGAACTCGATGCCCACCTCCCCCTCCGGGTCGTCGAGCCGGAACCCGCCCGCCTTCACCAACTCCGGCGCTTCCCCGCCACCGGCGTACCAGGGCTGCGTGGGCAACCACGCGGTGAGCAGCTCCAGCTTGCTGGGCGTCATCGTGGTCCGGTGAATCACGGCCATGTCCGCACCCCTCCCCCGAGATCAGCGCCCTCATCCTGCCACCTGCCCCGACCCCACCCACGCATCGGGTCACCCTTTCGTTCAGCGGATGGATTCCCGGCTCTTCGGCACTGCCAGGCCGCGCTGTTCACCTGGCGCGCCGTCCTCCGGACGGCACGCTCAGGACGAAAGCGCCAGGAGCATCTGAAACGAGCCAGCCGTTCCCGGCGAGCACATGTAACGACGATTTCGGAACTGCGAACCGATGGATTGACCGAAGGGACAATGGCAGGGCTCTCCACATCGGGCGATCCTGTAAAGGTCGGTCCGGCGAACGGATCACGACAGGTCCGTTCCCTACGAGAGGAGCAGCGAATGCAGGACACGACCGTCGCCCGGGAGAGGGTCGACATCATGGAGTTGGTGGGTGGGTTCGAGACCTACGCCGAGGCGGCCGAGCTGAACCTGGCGGCCACCGCGGACGCCCCCGCGACCACGGCGCCCTGCACCAGCCCGCTCTACACGCTGAGCGTCTCGGTCAGCGTGACGATCACCAAGCAGGGCTGCTAGTCCTCCCGCCCGTCCAGTGAAGCGGTCCTGGGCACGGGCTGTGTGC
>DATADI010000449.1:0-4884 GCA_036258615.1 Thermomonospora sp.
GGGCCGGGCCGCCGGGGACGCGGATCCTGGGGCCCCGTCCTCGGCGAGATCACCGGGCCCCAGGATCCGCGTCCCCGGCGGCCCGGCCCTTCCCCCGCCTTCGACCCGCGTCGCCATCGGGTCCCCGGCCCCCTGCCCCCCTTCGGCACCCGCCCCCCGGGGGCCTTGGGCGTTGGCCCACGGCGCGTTGCCACCGCCCTGCGGGTCGTTCGCCCGCGCGGCACCCTGCTGGTTGGCCCAGGGCGCGTTCGCCTCACCCTGACCTTGGCCACCCTGCGGGTTGTTGCCCCACGCGGCCTCACCCTCGGGGCCGGCCCACGCCGCGTTCGCACCGCCCTGGCCTTGGCCACCCTGCGGGTCGTTCGGCCACGCCGCACCCTGCTGGTTGCCCCACGGCGCGTTCGCCTCACCTTGGCCGCCCTGGGGATTGTTGCCCCACGCGGCCTCACCCTCGGGGCCGGCCCACGCCGCGTTCGCACCGCCCTGGCCGCCCTGGGGGTTGTTTCCCCACGCCGGGTCGCCCTGGCCGCCCTGTGGGTCGTTCGGCCACGCGGCGCCCTGCTGGTTGGCCCACGGCGCGTTGGCATCACCCTGGCCCTGGCCGCCCTGCGGGTTGTTGCCCCACGGGGCGTTCGGATCGTTCTGGCCCGGGGGGCCTTGCGGGTTGTTGGGCCAGGGCGCGTTCTGTCCGCCGGGGGCGTCGCCGTGCTGGGGTGCCTGGCCCCAACCGGCGCCGGGGGCGTGGAACGAGCCGGCGGGTGCGTCCAGGCCCTGGGGAGGGGCCTGCTGGGCGTTCCAGTGTGCGCCGGGCTGCTCCTGCTGGTGCTGGGACGCGGGGTCGTACCGGTTGTCGGCGGGCGGCTGCGCGCCCCACTGCTGCGGCGGCGGCTGCCCGGGACGCATGAAGCCGAGTTGCGTGTACGGGACCGCGAAGTTCTCGTCCTGCTCGGAGTCGTCCCCCGGCTGTTCCAGGGACGGAGGCGGTGCGATGGACGGCCCCGGTTGCCCGGCCGGGTCCTGGATGGGCGGCTGGGCGGGTGCCTGCACGAACGGCGCGCCGGGGGCGGGCTGCTGCCCGGCGAACCCCGGCGTCCCGGGTACCCCGGGCGCTCCCCATCCCCCAGGCTGACCAACGGCCCCGGGGTCTCCGCCGACACCCGGCCGGCCGAACGCGCCTGGCTGACCTGCCGCACCTGCGTCACCGCCGGATCCCGGCTGGCCCGGTGCGCCGGGGTCACCGCCGAAGCCGCCGGGTTGGCCGAACGCGCCGGGCTGGCCCGCCGCGCCGGGGTCGCCGCCGGATCCCGGCTGGACGAAGCCGCCGGGCTGGCCGGGGAGGCCCGGCTGGGGTGAGGCGCCGTAGGCGGGTGCGCCGGGGACGCCCGCTGCGGGCTGGCCGTGGGCGCCGGGCTGGGCGGGGGCCCCGGGCCGGCCCGGCTGGCCGGGGGTGCCGGAATGGGGCAGGGGCTGGGAGACGCCGGGGGGCGGGGTCATGGGGGCGGCCGACACGGCGGCGCGGGCTCGGGTGGTGCCGACGATCTCGGCGAGGATCGCGGTGGGGACGGGGAAGCCGCGGGGGCGGGCCGGGATCCCCGCCAGGCGGCACCAGGCCAGGTCGGTGGCGTACGCGGCGGCCAGGAGGTGCTCGGGGGCGTCCTCGGCGGCGGCCAGGCCGGAGCGGAGGGGGTCGGGGAGGCGGACGTCCTGCGGCCACAGGCGGCGCAGCGGGTGACCGGCCTGGCCGTGCACCGCCTGGACCGTGTAGCGGATCTCCGGGTCGAGCCACGGGACGACCTGGCCCGCCACGTCCGGTCGTACCTTGGCCAGGTCGGCGGCCACCAGGGCGGCGGCGACCAGCCGGGGCTCGATGTACCCGGGGTCGCCGGGGTCGCCCGCGATGGGGACGACCGCCTCGGCGAGTTCGTAGTAGGCGTGCCGGACGTTGTCGCCCGGGGAGCTCTCGTGGCGCAGCGCGGGGGCCAGGTTCGGCGGGCAGCGGGTCAGCCACTGCTGGACGAGTGCCTGGTCACCGTACGGGAGGGCGTCGTAGTCGATCTGCGGGTTGCTCAGCGTGGCCTGCAGGATCGCCAGCAGCGCGTCCGCGCGGGCCTGGAAGCGGGGGTCGTCGCGCAGTGCGCTGGCCATCGCCCAGATCGTCCGCAGCACGGACACGGCCGCGTCGACCCGGCTGGCGCGGAGCCGTTCCGCGTACAGGCCGACCAGCGCCTCCAGCGGCGGCGGGGTGAGCCAGCGGGGGCCGTCGACCGTGGGCAGCGGCTTGGCGCGGTACGGCGTCCACAGGTCGAGCAGGTGGGCGTCGAGCTTGGAGTCGAACACCGGGGCGGCGGCGCACCACAGCATCACGCCCCAGGTCACGGCGACCGTGCTGGGGGTCTCCGAGGCGAACAGCGCCCACCAGTGCGGGTAGTCCTCGACCGGCAGCGCCGCCGCCTGCTCGATGGTGGCGCGCACCCGGGCGGTGACCTCGGAGGAGAAGCCGTGCTTGACGAACGGCAGCGGGGCGGGGGCCCGGAAGGAGAAGTCCGGCCCGGCGGGCAGCACGTGCGGCGGCAGCGGCGG
Source organism: Thermomonospora sp. (assembly GCA_036258615.1). GTDB lineage: Bacteria > Actinomycetota > Actinomycetes > Streptosporangiales > Streptosporangiaceae > Thermomonospora. Next base: position 2,581 of record DATADI010000449.1, read on the forward strand.
CAGCTGACCGGCCTGCTGGGCGGGCCGCGCGGCCATCCGCGTGGCCGGGGCCTGCGGCGGCGGGCACAGGTACCACTGGCCGTCGGAGGGGTGCAGGCGGTACCACCGCGCCCACGCCCCGAACACCCACCACGTCCCGTCGGGCAGCACGAGCATCCGCCCCGCGATCGCGTGCTGGCGCTGCTGCGGCGGCGCCGACGGCCACCAGCCGGCGGACACCATCGCCCTCGTGTCGTGCTCTGCCGCCGTGAACGGGTCCTGACCCATCGGGGGTTGAGGTGCTGGACCCTGCCCTACCGGGGGCGGAGCGCCGTATCCCGGTCCCCACACCACGGTGTCATGGTAGTTCCGCAACGGCCCGGAACACTCCCCCACGGGTCCCGCCGAACCACCCCGCCGCAGGTCAGGGCCCCCTAAATCACCCTTCGCGCCAGGTGGCGGTGCGGTGGCGGCGCGCCTTCTGCACGTACACGTCGGAGGTGTGCTCCAGCACGAGCCGGTCGCCGTCGTTCAGCTCGCGGACGATCCGGCCGGGGACGCCCGCCACCAGGACCCCGGAGGGGATCTTCTTGCCGGGCCCGACCAGCGCCCCGGCGGCGACCAGGGTGCCCGCGCCGATCCGGGCGCCGTTCAGCACGATCGCGCCGATGCCGATCAGCGAGCCGGTCTCCACGTGGGCGCCGTGCACCATCGCCTTGTGGCCGAGGCTGACCCGGTCCTCCAGGACGGCGGGGGTGCCGGGGTCGGCGTGCAGGCAGCTCAGGTCCTGGATGTTGCACTCGTCGCCGACGATGATCTCCTCGTCGTCGCCGCGCAGCACCGACCCGTACCAGACGCTGGACGAGCGGCCGAGCGTCACCCGGCCGACCACCACGGCGCCCGGCGCGACCCACGCGTCGGGGTGGATGCTCGGCTCGTCCGCTCCCAGGGACCCCACATAGCTCATGTCGGCGATCGTACGGAAGCGGTGCGCGCCGGGCGAGAGCGAGCCCCGCCGCGAGGCCGCGATGCCTGTCCCGTGTGGACAGGGTGCGGAAGGGACGGCATCTCGGCCGGCCGGTGCCGCGACGCGCGACGGGACTCCCTTAGGAAAGACGACCCCTCGGCGTCCCCGGGTTGCGCGCGCGGACGAACGCCTGGACGAACCGGGCGGAGGCGTCCGCGCCCGGGGTGCCCGGCGTCCGCGAAGAAATCCCAGCGAGAACGGGCATTCCGGTTGCGCGAGGGACACCGGCGGGGCAAGAGTCGTCTTCTGACGTCTCTGTGCTAGTACAGGTTCCGTAACAGCGGGCCTCCACCCCGCCCGACGTTGACTCCGACCCCCTGACGGGGCACGCCCCGCCAACGACCCCCTTAGGCCCATGAGCAACGAAACTGAGATTGTCCCGAACCTCCTCCGTGACAAGGACGAGGAGGACTTCGAGATCGTGATGCGCGGCTTCAACCGCCGTCAGGTGGAGGACCGCCTCCGCGAGCTGAAGATCAAGCACCAGAACCAGGTCCGCGACCTCGAGGCCCGGCTCGCCCGCGCGCACGACGACGTGGAGCGGATCCGCCGGGAGATGGCCGAGGTCCGCGAGGCCCGCAAGCCCACCGGCGACGACCTGAGCGACCGGCTCCGCCAGATCATCAACCTGGCCGAGGACGAGGCCAGCGAGAAGGTCGCCGAGGCCGAGGCCAAGGGCGCGCAGATCCGCAAGGAGGCCGAGCAGGAGTCCCAGCGGATCGTCGCCGAGGCCCGTGAGGCCGCCGGCAAGGACCTCGCCGAGGCCCGCGACAAGGCCGGCCAGGTCCTGGAGACCGCCAAGAAGGAGTCCGAGGCGATCCTGACGGCCGCCAAGCAGGAGGCCGAGCAGACCGTCACCAGCGCCCGGCTGGAGGCCGAGCGGACCCTGACCGCCGCCGAGCGCCGCGCCAGCGTGATCAACGAGGGCGCCACCCAGCGGCTCAACCACCTCACCCGCAACCACACCCAGGCCCTGCAGCGCCTCACCGAGATCAGCGAGACCCTCAACGGGCTGCTGCGCACCGAGAACGAGGCGGGGCCGCTGGAGAAGATGGTCGAGGACGCCGTCAAGTCGGCGACGCCCCCGGCCCGCAAGCCCGCGCCCGCCCCCGCGCCCGCGCCGGGGTCCACCGGGGCCACGGGGTCCGGTGGGCCGGCCGCGCCGCTCAAGCCGGTGCCCACGGCCAAGCACGCCACCACCGCCAAGCACGCCACCCCGGCCCCGTCCGCTGCTTCGTCCCCCGCCTCACCCGCCGGGTCGCAGCCCGCGCGTCCGGCCGAGGCCGCGCCGGTCCGCC
>DATADI010000450.1:0-6518 GCA_036258615.1 Thermomonospora sp.
CCAGCCGCCGCGCGGTCCGCTCCCGGCCACCGCGCAGCCGGTCGGTCAGCGGCCCCAGGTCGCCGCGCTCGGAGGCGGCGAACAGCGGCGCCAGCTCCCGGTGCTCGGCCTCCAGCCGGTCGATGAGCTTGCGGTACTTCAGCTGCCCGCGCGCCCGCCGCCAGCACTGCCGCACCAGCCGCACCCGCTCGGCGACCTCGGCGGGCCGCAGCGGCTCGCCGAGCCGGTACCGCACCCGCAGGTCCTCCGGCGGCTGGTCACCGGCCTCCCGCGCGGGCTCCAGCACCTCCCGCTTGTACGCGTCGTCGAACGTGCCGTCGCTCATGGTCCGGCCGTGCCCGGGACGCCCCCCACGCCCTTAGCTGACCTGCACGCGGGAGAGGGCGGCGCGGGAGCGCTCGACCTCCTCCTCGGACATGCCGCCGACGTCGACCTTCAGCTCCAGCCGCTCGCCGGTCTCCTTCTCCACGGCGGTGACGTGCAGCAGCCCGGAGGCGTCCAGCGCGAAGGTCACCTCCACCGGCCAGCCCGCCTGCTTGCCCGCCGGGATCCTGATGACCCCGGTGGCGATCTCGGTGTTGTCGGCCAGCTCCGGGGACTCCACGCTGCCGGCCTGCTCCATCACCCGGACGTCGGCGGCGGTCTGGTCGTCGTAGACGGTGAAGAAGTCCTCGGTGTGCGAGGCGGGCAGCTCGTCGTTGGCGTGCACCAGGTGCGCGACGTGCTCGGCCTGCGTCTCCCGGTCGACGACCACGATGCCGAAGGCGTGCGAGGCGACCGTCTTGATCTGCCGCCCGGCGATCTGCTTCTGCTGCTCGGCCGACAGGCCCGCCCGCCCGGCCATCTCCTCGGCGCGCTCGCGCTCCCCGGAGGCGATCAGGCGGCGGAAGGTCTCCTCGAAGGCGTACAGCGCCGCGCCCTTGGCGACCGCCAGGTCGGGGTCCTGCAGGCGGGGCTTGAGGCCGAGTTCGGTCTCCAGCCGGGCCGCCACGGCGGGCATCTTGGTGGACCCGCCGACCAGCACCAGGTCGTCGTAGTCGGTGACGCCCTTGTCGGCGGCGGTGGCCAGGGTCCGGCCGGTGATCTCGATGGTGCGGTCGAGCAGGTCGCGGGTCAGCTCCTCGAACTTCTCCCGGGACAGCTCGACGGCCGCCGCCCGCCCGTCGTGCATCACCCGCACGGTGTGGGTGGTGCGGGTGGTCAGCGCCTTCTTGGCGTCCTCGGCGTCGCGGCGGAGCTGCTGCTCGGTCTGCTTGTCGTCCAGCGGGTCGCCCGCGTCGGGGTGCTCCTCGCGGAACCGCTCGGCGAGGTACTCCACCACCCGCGAGTCCCAGTCGGCGCCGCCCAGCTCGTGGTCGCCGTCGGTGCACACCACCTCGATGTGGCCGCCGCGCAGCGCGATCACCGTGGTGTCGAACGTGCCGCCGCCCAGGTCGTACACCAGGATGGTGCGGTCGCTCTCGGGGTTGAGCACCCCGTAGGTGATCGCCGCGGCGATCGGCTCGGAGATGATGTCGATGACGTTCAGCCCGGCGATCCGGCCCGCCTTGCGGGTGGCGTCCCGCTCGGCGGCGCCGAAGTAGGCGGGCACCGTGATCACCACGTCCCGGGCGTCCTCCCCGGTCGTGGTGCGCGCGTCGGTCGCCAGCTTGAGCAGGATGAACGCCGACAGCTCCTCCGGCGTGTAGCCGAACTCGTGGATCGGGTACGTGATGTCGCGGCCCATGTCCCGCTTGATCAGGCTCACCACGTTGTCGGGCTCCAGCACCGCCGTGTCCTTGGCGGTGGCCCCGACGATCACGTTGTCGCTGGTCTCGAAGTAGACCACCGAGGGGGTGGTGTCGGTGCCCTCGATGTTGCGCAGGACCGTGGGGCGCCCCACCTCGTCGATGGAGGCGATGCACGAGTACGTGGTGCCCAGGTCGATCCCGTAGACGGTCATGGTCGGCTCACCTGTCGGCTCTGTCGGCTCTGTCGGATCGGGGAAGCGGCGCGGGGTCGGCCGGGTCCGGGCGGGCGGGGCGCCCGACGCGGACGTCGGCCTTGCGGACCACCCGGTCGGCCCGGGCGAAGCCGTCGGAGCACACCCCGACGACGACGCCGTCGAGGGCGGGGTCCTCGACGGTCTCGGTGGCCACCGGGCGGTGCCGGGCGGGGTCGAAGGGGTCGCCGGGCGCGACGGTGAACCGCTCGACGCCGGTGCGGGCCAGCGCCTCGGCGATCTCGTCGGTCACCGCGGCCAGCAGCGCGGCGGCGTGCGCGGGCTCGGGCGGGTCCGCGGCCCAGCGCCGCGCCTCCCGCCCGGTCAGGTCGTGCAGCCGGAACAGCACGGCGCGGACGGGGTCGAACATGGCCTGGAGCTCACCGCGGCGCAGCGCCTGGACGTCCTCGTGGAGCCGGTCGATCACCGACTCGCGGTGGGCGGCGCGCTCGTGGCCGCGCTCCACGGCGGCGGCCAGCCGGGCGACCTCGGCGGCCAGCGCGCCGTGGCCCGGGCCGGAGGGCTCTGCGGGCTCCCCGGGCTCGGCGGGGCCGCCGGTGGCGGGGCCTTCCTCGGGAGGCGGATCCTGGGCACTCGACACGTGCAGCAACATTAACGAGCAGTATCCCCCCGCGATAGACCCGCTCTTTGCGTTCTCGGTGATGTTCCCCGCCTTTTCCTGGGCGGATGTTGACCGGCGGCCGGGTCTGTCATCGTCGTGCGCCCGGGCGTGCCGTCGAGGCGCATAGCGGGGCACGGCCGGAGGATCGAATTCATTTCACCCGATGCTTCTCGACAGGGAAACGACGGGGTAACACGATGGAAACGCGGCTTGCGCAGTCTGGGACTTCTGCGAGGAGGTGTCCATGTTGATGCGGATCAGGGTCCGGCTGCCGGACCGGCCGGGCTCGCTGGGGAAGGTGGCCCGCATCCTGGGGGCCGCGGGCGCCGACGTGGTCCAGATGGCCGTGCTGGAGCGCGACGGGGGACGGGCGCTGGACGACTTCACCGTCGCCTGGCCCGCCGGCGCGGGGGTGGACCGGCTGTGCGAGGGCCTGGCGTCGGTGCCGGGCGTGGACGTGGTCGGCGTGTGGCCGACCGTCGAGCCCCAGGGCGCCCACCCGGACGCGACCGTGGTGGGCCAGCTGGCGGCGGCCCGCGAGGCCGACGGGCTGGCGGTGCTGACCGACGCGGTGCCCGCGATGCTCAGCGCCGACTGGGCCGGGCTGATCAGGATGGGGGAGGCCGGGGACCCGGTGCTGTGCCACACCAGCGTCGGGGTGTTCGCGGGCATCGAGCTGCCGCCGCTGGAGCCGTTGCGGCCCCGCGCGTTCACCGCCGAGGACGGCACCCGGTACGCGGTGGTGCCGATCGCGGGCGGGGAGCTGGCGCTGCTGGTGGCGCGGACGGGGGCGCCGCCGTTCCACCGCACCGAGGTGTTCCGGCTGGCCCAGCTGGTCGGCGCGGCCGAGGCGGTGCTGGGCGAGCGGGTGCGGAGCGTGCCCGATCTGGTGCGGGAGCCCGATCCGGCCGCCGTCAACTCCGGTGGCCCCTCGGCGTAACGGGGCGGAAACCACCGGGACGCTCCGTGCGTCTACCTTCGTGGACATGGCCTTCGGTGCGGCGGCGCGGTCGCACCGGGGCCATGTCCCTTGTCCGGGGCCGCCGCGGCCTCGGCGTTCCGGCCAGTACCGTACGACCGGAACCCGAGGGACGTGAGAGGTCTTCGTATGTTGTTGGGGGACGAGCGCCGGGAGCTGTGCGAGACCGGCCGCCGGATGGTGGAGACCGGCCTGGTCCTGGGCGCCTCGGGCAACATCAGCGTGCGCCGGGGCGACCTGGTCGCGGTGTCGCCCGCCGGGATGCGCCTGGAGCGGATGACGCCCGAGGACTGCCCGGTCATCGACCTGGCGGGCACGGTGGTCGAGGGCACGGCCGGGCCGTCCTCCGAGACCCCGATGCACCTGGCGATCTACGAGGCCACCGGGGCCCCGGCGATCGTCCACACCCACTCCACCTACGGCGCGGTGGTCGCCACCACCATGACCGAGCTGCCGCCGATCCACTACAACACCCTGCTGCTCGGCGGGATCGTCAAGGTCGCCGAGTACGCCACCTATGGGACCCCGGAACTGGCCGGGAACGTGCGCGCCGCGATGGCGGGCGGGATGCGCGCGGCGCTGATGGCCAACCACGGCGGCGTCACCGTCGGCGCCGACCTGGAGGACGCCTTCGAGAACGCGCGGCTCCTGGAATGGCTCTGCGGCGTCTACGTCCGCGCCCGGTCCCTCGGTGAGCCCCGGCTGCTGACCGAGGCGGAACTGCGCGCGGTCACCGCGCGCGGCCTGGTGCCCCGCCCGCTCGGCACGGAGGATTCCCCTGGTCAGCACGGGTAGGGGCGGTGTATGGCCGAATATCGCAAAGGTGACAAGGTGAGCTGGAGGTCCCACGGGAGCAAGGCCGAGGGGACCGTCCGGAAGAAGATCACGTCGGACACCGAGGCGGCGGGCCGGAAGGTCCGGGCCTCCAAGGACGACCCGCAGTACCTGGTCCGCAGCGACAAGAGCGGCGGCGAGGCGGTGCACCGCCCCTCCGCGCTGGAGGAGGAGTGAGCGGCGACCGCGACGAGGTCCGGGCGGAGTTCCGCGAGGCGGTCAACATGACGCCCCGCGAGCTGGCGCGCTGGCTCGAGAGCCCCGAGTCCCGGTCGGTGGGCGTCACCGGCGGCGGCGACCGCAAGACCGGGCCCGGCGAGGGCGAGTCGGTGGGGCACGAGTCGGGCCGGGCCATCGTCGCGATCCTGGAGAAGAAGACCTCCGACCTCGGCGACCAGGACTACGCGCACATGCGCAAGGTCGTCGGCTACGTCAGGCGGCACCTCGCCCAGCGCCCCAAGAAGGAGCGGATCGAGGACTCGCGGTGGCGCTACTCCCTGATGAACTGGGGGCACGACCCGCTGAAGGACTGACCGTCAGCCGGTGAAAGAGACGCCGGGGGTGTCGCCGAGCGGGCGCACCACCTCCAGGAGGGCAGGGGCGTCGTCACCGACGCCGGGCGCGCAGGAGCGGACGAACCGCGGCGTCGGCGCTCAGTCCCAGGCGTGGCCGAAGCGGGCGAGGTCGGCGGCGTACTCGATGCGCTCGGCCCACGCGGGCGGCCAGGCGTCCATGCCCAGGTGCGCCCCGGCGAACGCCCCGGCCAGGCAGGCGATCGAGTCGGAGTCGCCGGAGCTGGCCGCGCCCCGCCGGATCGCCGCCACCGGGTCGTCCGGGAAGAGCAGGAAGCACAGCAGGCCCGTCGCCAGCGCCTCCTCGGCGATCCAGCCCTCCCCGGTGATCGCGCACGGGTCCGCGTCGCGGTCGGCGGCCCGCAGCGCCGTGCCGAGCCGGTCGAGGACCGCCAGGCACTCGTCCCAGCCCCGGGAGATGAACGCGGCGGGGTCGGGCACGGCCGGGCGCTGCCACAGGTCCTGTAGCCAGTCCCCGTGGTAGGTGGTGCGCTGGGCGTGGCAGCGGTCCCGCAGCGCGGCGGGCAGGTCGGCGGGCGGCATCCCCTGGCGCAGCCACCAGACGGCGAACGCGGTCAGCTCGCTGGCCGCCAGCGCCGTCGGGTGCCCGTGGGTGAGCGCCGCCTGCAGCTGGGCGGCACCGGCCCGCTGCTCGTCCGTCAGGCCCGGCGCCAGGCCCACCGGGGCCACCCGCATGTTCGCCCCGCAGCCCTTGGAGCCCTGCTGGGTCGCCTGTACCCACGGCACCCCGGCGTCCAGGGCGCGGCACGACAGCAGGCAGGTGTTGCCGGGGGCGCGGTTGTTCTCCGGGTCGTGCAGCCAGTCGACGAAGTGCCGCCGCCAGTGGGGCAGCACCCGGTCGGCGGTGAACGGCGGGTGCTCCAGAGCGCCGAGCAGCCCCTCGGCCACCGCGATCGTCATCTGCGTGTCGTCGGTGACCGGCGCCGGTGTCCCGGGCAGGTCGGCGGGCCCGTCCGCGCCGTACCGCTGCCGGATCTGCCACATGCTCAGGAACTCCGTCGGGGCGCCGAGCGCGTCCCCGTAGGCGAGGCCGAACAGGCTTCCGCTGGCGGAACGGGAGATCGGGGGCATGCCCGCGAGACTACAACCCGATCATCCGGGCCACCCGCTCGCGATGCCGGGCCGGGTCGCCGAACAGCAGCTGCGACGACTTGGCCCGCCTGAGGTACAGGTGCGCGTCATGCTCCCAGGTGAAGCCGATCCCGCCGTGGATCTGGATCGTCTCGCCCGCCACGTCGAAGAAGGCGTCCGACACGTACGCCTTGGCGAGCGCGGCCATCACCGGCAGCTCCCCGGGGTCCTCGTCGGCCGCCGTCGCCGCCGCCAGCACCGCCGACCGGGCCGACTCGACCCGCACCAGCATGTCGGCGCACTTGTGCTTGACGGCCTGGAACGCGCCGATCGGCCTGCCGAACTGGTGCCGGACCTTGGCGTACTCCACGGTCATCTCCAGCACGCGCTGGACGTCGGGGCCGTCGCGCTGGCCGCCGAGCAGCTCGGCGGGGCGCA
>DATADI010000451.1:0-1991 GCA_036258615.1 Thermomonospora sp.
GCCGACGGTCAGGACCGGGTCACCGAGCCGGGAACTCCCCGAGACACCGTGCCCGGCGGCTGCGGTGCGGTGGCCACGGCCACCGGGCGCCTGCCCGGCATGCCCAGCGCCACCAGCATCCCGGCGAACGCCAGCGCGGCCACCGCGCCCATCGCCGCCACGAACCCCTCCCGGAACTCCTCGGCGGACCCGTACCCCCCGGCCCCCGCGAAGACGGCGACCGCGACCGCCACACCGAACACCCCACCGAAGATCCGCAGCATCATGAACGCACCCGACGCCTGACCGATCTCCTGCGGCCGCACCGCCCCGACCACCGACTTCTGCGCCGCGGGCATGGCCATGGTCAGCCCCACCCCGCCGATGACCAACGCCGGCAGCATCCCCGCATACCCCGCGCCCGCGTCGGCGGCCAGGGCGAGCCAGCCCGTCCCGGCCGTCTGCAGCAGCAGCCCGGCGACCACGAACGTCCGCTCGCCGTACCGGTCGGCCAGCGCACCGGCGACCGGCGCGCACACCATCAGCGTCGCCGTCCACGGCATCAGCCGCAGACCCGCCCCCAGCGGCCCCTCACCGAACACCGACTGGAAGTACTGCGCGAGGAAGAACAACGTCCCGTACAGGGAGGCGAACACGCAGAAGTTCGCCGGATTGGCCGTGGCGAACGCCCTCACCCCGAAGAACCGCATCGGCAGCATCGGCGCCTTCGCCCGCCGCTCCCACAGCACGAACGCGGCCACCAGCGCCACCCCGAGCACCAGCGCGCCCAGCACCTCCGCGCTGCCCCAGCCCGCCGCGTTCCCGCGGACCAGACCCCACACGACGCCGAACGCCCCCGCCGTCACCAGCACCACCCCGCCCAGGTCGAACCGGGTGTTCGGGCCGAAACCCTCCGCCACGCGCCGCGCCGCCAGCACGATCGTGACCACCCCGAGCGGCAGGTTCAGCCAGAAGATCCACTGCCAGGCCAGGCCCTCGGCGATGACGCCGCCGACGAACGGGCCGCCGAACGTCGCCAGCCCGGTCAGGCCCAGGTACAACCCCATCGCCCGGCCCCGCGTCCGCGGCGGGAACGCCGCGCTGATCAGGGTGAGCGACAACGGCAGCACCAGGGCGGCCCCCGCACCCTGCAACGCCCGGGACGCGATCAGCACGCCGATCCCCGGCGACAGCGCGCACGCCACCGACGCGGCGGTGAACACCGCCAGACCCACCACGAACATCCGGCGGCGGCCGAACCGGTCACCCAGCGCCGCCCCGGTCAACAGCAGCACCGCGAACGTCAGGTTGTAGGCGTTGACGGTCCACTCCAGTGCCTCCAGGGACGCCGTCAGATCCCGCCGGATCGTGCCCAGCGCCGTCGTCACCACCAGGCTGTCCAGGGCCATCATGAACGACGCCAGCGAAGCCAGCCCCAGCGTCCAGGCCTGCTTGGACGTCATCCGCCCTTCCTCCTCACCCACGTCTGCCCCTCACACCCGCTCGCGCAGCGACCGCGGCAGCCCGAATCTCGTCAGCAGCGAGTTGTCCAGGAACCGGGTCAGCGTGCTGATCCGGTCACCGGCCAGCGTCAGGACCAGCACCCCGTGCGCGCGCAGGATCGGCGTGCGCGGATCACGCAGATAACACCCGAACGCCGGCTGGCCGTTGGCCCGCGTCGGAACCAGCACATGCCGGTGACCGTGCCCCAGCGAGACCGTGGCCAGGAAGTACCGGACCGCGTCCACCCCGTGGTACTCCAGCGGCAGCGGCGGCATCGACAGCCACGCGTCGTCGGTCAGCAGCGCCACCACCGCGTCGACGTCCCCGGACTCGAACGCGCGGACGAAACCGTCCAAGATCCGGCGTTCGCGCGGCGAGTCCGGCAGCGGAGCGCTCTCGCGGCCGGGCCCCGGCCATTCCCGCGCCAACGCGCCCCGCGCCCGCTTCAGCGCGCTGGTCACCGCGTTCTCGGTCGTGCCGATAACGTCCGCCACCTCGGCCGCCCGGAA
>DATADI010000452.1:0-6841 GCA_036258615.1 Thermomonospora sp.
CGGCGGTCCTGGCCGCCGCGCCCCGCCTGCTCCCGCACGACCCCGCGCGCGGGGACGGCGGGCTCGACGTGCCGGGAACGGCGACGGTGACGCTCGGCCTGGTCGCGCTCGTCTACGGGCTGACCGGCGGACGGCCCGTCGTGGCGGCGCTCGGCGTGGCGGCGCTCGCGGCGTTCGCGCTGATCCAGCGGCGCGCGGCCGACCCGCTGGTCCCGCCCGCCCTGCTCCGCACCGGGACGGTGGGCACCGGCAACCTGCTCATGCTCCCCCTGGGCATGGTGTGGGTCGGCACGTTCTTCTTCCTGCCGCTCTACCAGCAGCGCGTGCTCAGCCACACGCCGCTGGTCGCCGGGCTCACACAGCTTCCGCTCGCGGCGGCCCTCATGGCGGCGCCGCTGGTGGCGGGACGGATCCGCACCACGCCCGTGCCCGGCCTGCTGGTGCTGGCCGCCGGGCTGACCTGGCTCGCCCGGGTGCCCGCCGACGGGGCGTTCCTCCCCGACCTGCTCGGCCCGCTGGTGCTCGTCGGCATCGGCCTGGGGCTGTCGTTCGTCCCGATCACGGCGCTCGGCGTGACCGGCGTGCCCGCGCACCGGTCCGGCGTCGCGGGCGGGCTCGTCAACACCTCCCGGCAGGTCGGCGGCGCGCTCGGCCTGTCCCTGCTCACCTCGGTCGCGGGCCTGGCCCCGGCCGACCGCATCGGCTACCGCCACGCCTTCCTGGCGGCGGCGGCCCTCTCCCTCCTGGCGGCGACCGCCGCCGCACTGAAAGGACGCACCGCATGAACAAGCCGTACCTGACCGGCCACTACACGCCCCACGTGGACGAGATCACCGCACGCGACCTCCGGGTCGAGGGCTCGCTGCCGCCCGAGCTGAACGGCCGGCTGGTCCGCAACAGCCACAACCCGCTGCCCGGCGTCACCCCGACGCACTGGTGGAAGGGCAGCGGCATGGTCCACGGCCTCCGGCTGAGGGACGGGCGCGCCGAGTGGTACCGCAACCGCTGGGTCCGCACCCCCGCCCTGGACGGCGCCCCGTACATGACCGAGCACGGGCCCGACCTCACCGCCAGCACGGCGGGCACCCACGTCATCGAGCACGCGGGCAGGCTGCTGGCGCTGTGCGAGGCCAACCTCCCGTTCGAGCTGACCGCCGAACTGGAGACCGTCGGGGCGTACGACTTCGGCGGCAGGCTCACCACGATGATGACCGCCCACCCCAAGAGCGACCCCGTCACGGGAGAGCTGCACTTCTTCAGCTCCTCGCCGTTCCCGCCGTACCTGACGTACCACGTCGCCACCGAGCAGGGGGAGATCGCGTTCAGCGAGGAGGTGCCGGGGGCGACGGCCTCGCTCAAGCACGACTTCGCCGTCACCGAGCACTTCGTGGTCTTCGTGGAGGGCTCGGTGACCTTCGACCACACCGAGACCTCCGGCATCCCGTACTCCTGGAGCGACGACCAGGCCACCCGCATCGGGGTCATGCCGCGCGGCCGGGGCGGCGCGGCCGGGATCCGCTGGTACGACATCGAGCCCGGCAGCATGCTGCACGCCGCGAACGCCTACGAGGACGCGCAGGGCCGCGTCGTCATCGAGGGCCCGGCGATGGACCGCGACGCCTTCGAGACCTCCTGGAAGTGGTGGGCGGGCCTGCCCGGCCACGGGGTCGTCCCCAACTCCCGATCCCGGACCCGCCGGTGGACCGTGGACCGGCGCACCGGCAAGGTCACCGAGCAGCTCACCGACGACCTCGTCGTGGAGTTCCCCACCATCAACGACGACCTGCTCGGCCGCGAGCACCGCTACCAGTACGCCGTCTCCTTCCCCGACGACCACGGCGTCGGCGGCCACGGCGTCGTCAAGTACGACCGGCTCACCGGAGACCGGCAGATCCTTCCCGTCGGCGACGGGCGGCTGCCGAGTGAGGCGGTCTTCGTCCCCGCCGCCGACGCCACCGGGGAGGACGAGGGCTACCTGCTGACCGTGGTGAGCGACCTGCACGCCGACGCCTCGCGGCTGCTCGTCCTGGACGCCACCGACCTGCGCAGGGCACCCGTCGCGACCGTCCACCTGCCCCGCCGCGTCGTCGCGGGCATCCACGGCTCGTGGATCGCCGACTCCTGACCGCACGCCCCACCCATCATTGAGGAGCACCCATGGACATCGACCGCAGCGCCCCCGTCGTCGTCGAGCTGGAGACCACCGTCCCCGCCGCCCCGGACACCGTCTGGCGGCTGCACACCGACATCGACGCCTGGCCTGACTGGAACCCCGGAATCGACGAGGCCCGCCTGCGCGGCGGGCTGGCCGTCGGCGCGACCTTCGACTGGCGGACGTCGGGCCTGACCATCGCCTCCACCATCGGCGACCTCGACCCGGGCTCCCGCATCGTGTGGGGCGGCCCCGCCCACGGCATCGACGGCGTCCACGTCTGGACGTTCGAGCCCGCCGAGGGCGGCACGCTGGTCCGCACCCGGGAGTCCTGGGCGGGCGAGCCGGTGGACGCCGACCCCCAGGGCATGCGCGCCGCCCTGGAGGGCTCGCTGGCGGCCTGGCTGGACGCACTGCGTGCGGCGGTCTGACCTGGCGGGGGTCAGAGTCCCATGGCGTCGGCGAGCAGGTCCATCTCCACCTCCAGCAGGGTCCCCGGCCGGTGGCCCATGCCGGAGAACTGGCCCTGCACCTCCAGGCTCACCACGCCGTGCAGCCGGGACCAGACCATGACCGCGCCGGTGAGGGCGGTGGCCGGGTCCGCCTCGGGCGCGTACGCCCGCACCCACTCGGCCACCTCCGGGACCTCCTCGGTCCACCGCCGGAGCTGCCCCGCCAGGCCCCCGGCCGTCGCCCCCACCCGGCCCTCGCCCAGCACCTCCAGGAACGGCCCGAGCACCGTCCGCGCCCGGTCGAGGGTCTCCGGCGGGGCGACGTAGCCGGGCGAGGGCGTACCGGCCAGCAGCAGGAACACCTGGGGCGAGGCCACGGCCCACTCCCGGTACGCCCGTGCCAGGGCGTGCAGCCGTTCGCGGGCGGGCCGCCCGGCGACCGCGGCGGCGGCCCGGCGCACCGCCTCGGCCGCCTCCCCGTACCCGTCGAGGATCAGTTCCGTCAGCAGGTCGTCGCGGCCCCGGAAGTACTTGTAGATCGCCGGGCCGGTCATCCCGAGCTGTTTCGCGACCGCGTTCAGGCTGAGCGCCGCGGCCCCGCCCGCCCCGATCTGCGCCAGCGCCGCCTGCTTGATCTCGGCCCGGACCTGCTCCCGGTACCGCTGCCGTGGAGTACTGGTCACAATCCCTCTTCCCGAAGTGACACCGTCTCACCGTAGAGGATGGGGCAACCCGGTGGCGTGGATCGGGAGAGAGCGGGGTGTCAGCAGGTCAGCGACGGAAGAGGCATCGATGAAGGGACGCACCGGCCCATGGCTGCGTCGAGAACGGTGACAGTGGGGAGCCGCCCCGCGGAGGGCCTCGACGACCGGGGGGTCGTCGCCGCCTCCCTGGAGAACCCGGAGGCGTTCGGCGAGTTGTTCCGCCGTCACGCGCCACGGCTGCACGCGTACGTCCGGCGGCGCCTCGGGGCGCCCCTCGCCGACGACGTGGTTTCGGAGACGTTCGCCACCGCGTTCCGGCGGCGGGACAGGTTCGACGCGAGCGGGGACTTCGGCGCGTGGCTGTGGGGCATCGCCAGCAACCTGATCGCCCGGCACCACCGGCAGGAGACCCGCATGTACCGGGCGTTCGCGCGCAGCGGCGTGGACCCCGCCGAGGACGGCGTCGCCGACCTCGCCAGCGACCGGGCGACCGCCGCGGCGCTCGGCCCGCAGCTGGCCAGGGCGCTCGCCGGGCTGAGCGTCCAGGACCGCGACGCCGTGCTGCTGCTCGCCTGGGGCGGGCTCTCGTACGCCGAGATCGCGGCGACGCTCGGCGTGCCGCTCGGCACCGTCAAGGCCAAGATCCACCGGGCGCGGAAGAAGCTCCGCAAGGCCCTTCCCAAGGAGGACAACGATGGATGAACTCGACGCGCTCCGTGGGATGCGCACGAGCCTGGCCGAGGAGGAGTCCCCCGACCGGCTCGCCGGCCGCCTCGACTGGCGCACCGTCACACCGCCGCCGCTGAGGCGTCCCCGCCGCAGCCTCCGGGCACCCCTGGCGGGCCTCCTCGCGACGGCCGCCGTCGCCACCGGGTCCGTCGCCGTCGTCTCCCTGGCGTCGAACGAGGACCCGCCCGGTCGTCCCGCTCAGCTCCACGCGGGCAACGCCCTCCTGGTGGCCGCCACGAACGCCGAGAAGGCCCCGAACGGCCGCTACTGGCACACCCGCCGCGTCGACGGGATGGTGTACGCGGTCGGCCGGACCAGGGCGGAGCACTACAAGGTCGACTCCAGGCAGCAGTCCGACAGCTGGATCGGCCCCGACGGCAGGGCGGCGTTCGCCCACGGCGACCTCCCCGCCCGCCCCCTCACCGCCGAGGACCGGCGCAGGTGGCAGCGGGCCGGATCCCCCGGGGTCGTCAGGGCCCCCGACCCCGACGGCCTGGTGACGCTGTTCCTGAACGAGCCCTCGCACCCGCTGCGGCCCTCGCCCCGGCCGTCCGGCGAGTGGCGGCTCCACGGCCTGACCAAGGACCAGGTGGCCGCGCTGCCCACCGAGCCCAAGGCCCTGGAGAACGCCCTGCTGAAGCTCAGGGACCGCTGGCACGCCTACTCCTCCGACCCCGACGAGGAGCCGATCAGCGCCCTCAAGGGGCAGGCCCGCGTGCGGGCGCTGAGCGAGGTGGCCGCCACCCTCCTGGCCGAGGCCCCCGCCCCGCCGGCCGTGCGCGCCGCCGCCTTCCGGATGCTGGCCGCCCTGCCCGGCGTCCGGGCCGAGGGCACCACGACCGACCCCCTCGGCCGCACCGGGACGGTCGTCTCGCTGCCGCTGGAGACCACCGTGCCCCTCGGCCTCTACACCGCCCCCAAGCAGCTCGGCACCTACCGCCGCCAGTGGATCATCAACCCCGCCGACGGCACCCTCCTGGCGGTCAACGACCTGGTGGCCACCCCGCCGCGCGGCAGCCGCGAACGGCCCCCCGGCGACGACGGCAGGCCCCGCCGCCTCACCCCGGAGAACCAGCCCGACCGCTTCCACCGGCCGGGTGAACTCGCCGCCTACCGCGCGTACACCTTCACCCGCTGGACCGACACACAGCCCCGCTGACCGGTGATTCACGCGATGCCGGGCATCGGCCACCGCGGCCAGTCTCTAGGGACCACTGGTCGTCTTCCGTATGGAGGTGCCGATGCCTGGCCGCCCGATCTCCTCATGGACACCATGGGCGGCGGCGCTGCTCGCCGCCCTCGCCCTCATCCTCGGCGGCCCGGCCGTCCCCGCGACCGGGGCCGACGGGCCGTCCGTCCTGACCCGGTACGGGGAGGTGCGCGGGACTGCGGGGCCCACCGCGCACTCCTACCTCGGCATCCCGTACGCCGCGCCGCCGGTCGGGACGCTGCGCTGGAAGCCGCCCGCCCCGCCCGCGCGCTGGCAGGGCGTCCGGGACGCCTCCGTACCGGGCAACCCCTGCATGCAGCGCTCCGAGCCCACTCCCTGGGGTGACCTCGCCGGACCGGGTACGCCCAGCGAGGACTGCCTCTACCTGAACGTCTACACACCGGCCAAGCGCACCGCCTACAAGCGGCCCGTGATGGTCTGGATCCATGGTGGGGGCTTCACCATCGGCTCCGGGACGTTCTACGACGGCCGCGCCCTCGCCTCCAAGGGGGACGTGGTCGTCGTCAACTTCAACTACCGGCTCGGCGCCTTCGGCTACTTCGCCCACCCGGGCCTGGCGGAGGAGTCACCCCACGGCCTGTCCGGGAACTACGGTCTGCTCGACCAGCAGGCCGCCCTGCGCTGGGTGAAGGACAACATCGCCGCGTTCGGCGGGGACCCCGGCAACGTGACCATCTTCGGTGAGTCGGCCGGTGGCGGGAGCGTCTGCCACAACCTCGTCTCGCCGTACACCCTCGGCCTGTTCGACCGGGCCGTCGCCCAGTCCGGCTGCGGGTTCCCGCTGCCCACCCAGGAGACCCAGCAGCGCGACGGAGCGACCTGGGCGTCCTCCCTCGGCTGCTCGGACGTGACCTGCCTGCGCGCCAAGCCCGCCGACCAGGTCCTCACCGCCTCCCTGACGCCGTCCGCCCGCTGGACGCCGAACGTGGACGGCCGGATCCTTCCGCTCCAGGTGTCCCAGGCCCTCGACACCGGACGCTTCCACCGGGTCCCCGTGATCCAGGGCGCCACCGCCGACGAGGGCCGCCTCACCGTCGCCACCACCTACGACCTGGCCGGGCGACGCCTCACCGCCGAGGGCTACCCCACCGCCGTCCGCCGCCTGTACGGCGACCGCGCCGACGCCATCCTGGCCCGCTACCCGCTCTCCGAGTACGGCACGCCCGCCGAGGCCCTGGGCGCGATCCTCACCGACTCCCAGTTCTCCTGCCTGTCACACCACACCACCGGCCTGATGGCCAAGCACACCCGCGCCTACCACTACGAGTTCGCCGACCGGCACGCCATGGACTACCTGAACCTGCCGCTGAGCTTCCCCCTGGGTGCCCCTCACGGCTCTGAGATCCGCTACATCTTCGGCAACGTCTCGGGCACCCCCGCCCAGAACACCCTCGCTGACCAGATGCTCGCCTACTGGACCAACTTCGCCCGAACCGGCATCCCGTACGCCTCCAGCGCCCCCCACTGGCCCCTCTTCCCCAAGACCCAGATCCTCGCCCCCAACGCCATCACCGCCACGACCACGTTCCCCGAGACCCACAAGTGCGACCTCTGGCTCTGACCCCCTAGAGGT
>DATADI010000453.1:0-21563 GCA_036258615.1 Thermomonospora sp.
GCCCCGCCGCCGGGGCGGCGCCAAGGGCGGTGGCGGCTCGGCGGGCGGCGACGCGCTGGTCAGCCCGATGCAGGGCACGATCGTCAAGGTCGTGGTCGAGGACGGCGCGACCGTCGCCGCCGGGGACACCGTCGTGGTCCTGGAGGCCATGAAGATGGAGCAGCCGCTCACCGCGCACAAGGCGGGGGTGATCTCCGGCCTGTCCGCCGAGGTCGGGGCCACCGTCTCCAGCGGCGCGGTGCTCTGCGAGATCAAGGACGCCGGCTGACCCGCCGGGCGCACAGGGCCCCCAGGGCTTTTTGCGCCCGGCGAGGCATGGATCCCTCCTGGTGGGTACGGCCAGCCCGCAAAGGAGGGAACCACTCGTGAAACTGGCTTACCTACGTCCCCTGTACGAGCGTCCCGGCCCCTTCGCCTCCGTCTACCTGGCCACCGAACGGCACACCGCCGACGCCGCCAAGGCGCTGTCGCTGCGCTGGCGGCACGCCAGGATCGAGCTGGGCCGGCTGGGGGCCGACGAGGCCACCCTCGACGCCATCGAGGAGATCGTCACCGACCGGGACAACGCCGCCCCCGGCCGCGCGGTGTTCGCCACCGCCGGCCGGGTGGTGCACAGCGAGGTGCTGCCCGAGCCGCCGCCGCAGGTCACGGTGCGGATGAGCGAGCTGCCGGACGTCATGCCGCTGCTGGAGAGCCGGGAGGAGCCCGTCCCGCACGTGTGCGTCAAGGCCGACCGGCAGGGCGCCGACATCATCAGCGTCGGCGACCGGCAGCGGCAGGTGACCACGGTGGAGGGCCTGGACTGGCCGATCCGCAAGGTCCGGGCGGGCGGCTGGTCGGAGTCCCACTACCAGCGCAACGCCGAGGAGACCTGGGAGGCCAACGCCCGGGAGGTCGCCGCGCGGGTGGCCAAGGAGGCCGACGCGGTGGACGCCGAGGTGATCCTGGTGGGCGGCGACGTCCGCGCCCGCGAGCTGGTCCTCGACAGCCTCGGCGAGCCGTACGTCCGCCGCGCGGTGCCCGCCGAACACGGCAACCGCAACGCCGGGGCCAACGACGAGGTCTTCGAGGAGGAGGTCCACTCGGTGCTCCGGGAGCGCGGCGACGAGCACCGGGACGCCGTGGTGGCCCGCTTCCGGGAGGCGTACGGGCGCGGCGACGCGGTCGGCGGCCTCGCCGACGTCGCCGAGGCGCTGCGCGGCGGCCAGGTGGAGACCCTGCTGGTGAACCGGCCGCTGCGCGGGGAGCTGTGGTACGGGCCCCGGCCGTACGAGCTGGCCACCTCCAAGAAGACGCTGCGCGCGCTGGGCGTGGACGAGCCGCACTGCGAGGCGGCCGGATCCGTGCTGGCCCGCGCCGCCGCCGCCACCGACGCGGAGATCGTGTTCACCGAGGACGTGCACCCGCCCCAGCACGTCGGCGCGGTGCTCCGCTACACCGCCCCCTGAAACCCGCGCTGACCTGCGCGAATACTGGCTGCAACGAGGCAGACTGAGAGATATGGGCAGCTTCTTCGTCCGGTCCGCCGCCACCGCCCTGGCGGCGGCCGGACTGCTGGTGCTGACCCTGTTGCTGGGCGCGGCGCCCGCCCGCGCCGACACGGTCAGCCAGATCGCCGACGGGCTGCGGCAGTCGCGCCTGTACGTGTCCTCGGACGCGGCGGGCGCGCTGACCGGCCCCGAACAGGCCCGCGTCCGCGCGGCGCTGGACCAGGCGGGCCGCGCCGACATCCGCGCGGTCGTCACCCGGGAGGGCGTCGGGCAGCAGTCCCTCGTCCGGATGCTGCGGGCGGTGCAGAGCCGGGTCGGCGAGGGCGACACCTACGTCGCGGTGACCGCGGGCAACCGGATGCTCGCCATCTCCGACCGGCTGTCCGGATCGGAGCTGAACCGGCTGATCTCCCGGACGGCGGGCGACGACATCTCCGACCGCCTGGTGGAGTTCAGCCGGATCGCCGACGAGGAGGCCGCCGAGAACGCCCGCAGCGGCACCGTCACCACGTTCCTGATGCTGGGGCTGCTGCTGGTCGTCGTCGCGGGCCTGGCCGGGGTGTTCCTGGTGTCCCGCAACCGGCGCCGGCGGCGGGAGGCCCAGCAGATGGCCGACCTCAAGGAAGGCGTGGAGGAGGACGTCACGCGGCTGGGCGAGGACATCATGGCCCTCGACCTCGACGTGACCGACCCCGCGCTCGCCCCGGAGGCCCGCGAGGACTACACCCGTGCGCTGAACTCGTACGACGCCGCGAAGGGCGCCGTCGAGGGGGCGCGGGTGCCCGAGGACATGCGCAACGTCACCGCCGCGTTGGAGGACGGCCGTTACTACATGACGGCCGTCCGGGCGCGGCTGGCGGGCGAGCCCGTGCCCGAACGGCGTCCGCCGTGCTTCTTCAACCCGCAGCACGGGCCGTCCGTGCAGGACGTCCCGTGGGCCCCGCCGGGCGGCGCACCGCGCGAGGTGCCCGCCTGCGCGGCCGACGCGCAGCGCGTGCTGCACGGTGACACCCCGGACGCGCGGATGGTGCCCGTGGGCGGGGGGCGGCGCCCGTACTGGGACGCCGGACCCGCCTACGCCCCGTACGCGGGCGGCTACTACCGGGGCTTCGGGGGCGTGGACCTGCTCAGCGGCATGCTGATCGGTACCGCCCTGGGCTCGATGCTCGGCGGCGGCTGGGGCTTCGGCGGCTACCCGGGAGGCTTCGCCGGGCCGGGTGAGGGCTTCGGCGGCGACACCGGCGACGTCGGCGGCGGCTGGGACTTCGGGAGCGGCGACTTCGGTGGCGGCGGTGACTTCGGCGGCGACTTCTGAGGCGGGCCGGCCCCGGTGACCCGGATCCCCGGGGATCCCGGCCCCTGGGGGCACGTCCGCTACGCCCTGGGCTTCCGGCTACCGCCCGCCAACCGCGACTGGGTCCGCCACGACCTCACCGACGCCGGCTGGCGAGGCCGCCTCATGGCCCGCCACCTGGCGCTCATGGTGCCGATCTGCACCATTCTGGCCCTCCTCCCCGGCGTCTGGTGGCTCCACCTGGCCGTCCCCCTCCTCGCCCTCCTGGCCAGCACCTTCACCGTCGCCATCAGCGCGAACGACCTCCGCGACGCCCGCCTACGCCAACACGACCTGCCCCCGCCACCCCGCCACCCCTGAGCCCCCACACCCCGAACGACGCGTCCCAACAGCCGACCTCGTCCGCACGCCTCAGCCCGCGGACCCGATCGAGCGGCTCTGGGCGTAGGGCCTCCTGGGCATCCCCTGGGCGGGCGTCGGCGGACGGGTGTCGTCTGGGTGATGGGCTCCCGAGCGCGCCTGAAGGGCCTCCCGGGTGGGAGGCCCTTCGCGGGCGCCAGGGTCAGTGGGTCGTGCCGCGGCGCTTGAAGGCGGCGACGAGGGCGACCCCGATCGCGGCCAGGCCGATCTGGAACACCAGCTCGATCCAGTCGATGCCGTCGGTGGTGGCCACGCCCACGCCCTGGGCCAGCGCGGTGCCGACCAGTGCGGCGACGATACCGACGCCGATGGTGAGCAAGATGCCGATCGGCTGGCGGCCCGGCAGCACCAGACGGCCGAGCGCGCCGATGATCGCGCCGATGATGATGGCGGTGATGATCCCTGAAACGGTCACTGGTTCGACCTCCCATTGGATGGTCCGTCCCGCCACGTGTGCCCGCTGATGACGATTTCTCACATCCTGGGTCGAACGCCCGTTCCGACGAGTCGCCGAAACGACCGGCCCCAGCCCCGGAGCACCACTCGGCCGCACCCCTGAGACAGCCGACCGGAAACCCAGCCAAAAAGCCAGTTCACCCGGACTTCGCACAGCAAAGGCACGGGGGTTCTAACGGCCACCACCCACACATGCCCGGCCCTTCAGGCGGGTGGGTCGGAGCGCCAGCGGAGCGAGGATGCGTTCGACGCGCTTAGCGGGGGGTGTAGGGGGGTCGCCCCCCCACAAACTAGTACGCGCTCTCCTGCATGAGGCGGCGGGAGGCTTCGGTGAGGCTGCCGGAGAGGGAGGGGTAGACGGCGAAGGTGTGGGCGACCTGGTCGACCGTGAGGTGCTGCTGGACGGCGATGGACAGGCCGAGGATCAGCTCGCTGGCGCGGGGCGCGACGATGACGCCGCCGAGGACGATGCCGGTGGAGGGGCGGCAGAACAGCTTGACGAAGCCGTCCTCGAAGCCCTGCATCTTGGCGCGCGGGTTGCTGAAGAGGGGGAGCATCACCGACCGGGCGTTGACCTCGCCCGCGTCGATCATCTTCTGGGAGACGCCGACGGTGGCGACCTCGGGGTCGGTGAAGATGTTGGCGGCCACCCAGCCGAGCTTGAGCGGCTGGACGGCCTCGCCGAGGGCGTGCCACATGGCGATCCGGCCCTGCATGGCGGCGACGGAGGCGAGCATCATGACGCCGGTGCAGTCGCCGGCGGCGTAGATGTTGCTCACCGAGGTCCGGGAGACCTTGTCGACCTTGACGAAGCCCCGGGACAGCTCGATGCCGGACTTCTCCAGGCCGATGCCGCGCGTGTTGGGCTCCATGCCGACGGTCATCAGGCAGTGCGAGCCCTCGACCTTGCGGCCGTCCTCCAGGGTGACGACGACGGAGTCGCCGAACCGCTGCACCCCGGCGGCCCTGGAACGTGACAGCACGTTCATCCCGCGGCGGAGGAACACCTCCTGCAGCACGCTGGCGG
This sequence comes from Thermomonospora sp., assembly GCA_036258615.1. Lineage (GTDB taxonomy): Bacteria > Actinomycetota > Actinomycetes > Streptosporangiales > Streptosporangiaceae > Thermomonospora. The sequence goes on from DATADI010000453.1 coordinate 4,688, forward strand.
CGTCGGCGTCCTCGGTGGGCAGGATCCGGTCGCGAGAGGAGACCAGGGTCACCTTCGAGCCCAGCGACAGGTAGGCCCCGGCCAGTTCGGCGCCGGTGACGCCGGAGCCGACCACGATCAGCTCCTCGGGCAGCTCCGGCAGGTCGTACAGCTGGCGCCAGTTGAGGATCCGCTCGCCGTCGGGCTCGGCGCCGGGCAGCACGCGGGGGGTGGCGCCGGTGGCGATCAGGACGATGTCGGCGGGCAGGTCGGTGCCGTCCACGGTGACCGTGTGCGGGTCCGACAGCCGGGCCTCGCCGCGGACGATCCGCACGTCCTCGTAGGCGAGGCGCTCGGCGACGTCGAACGACTGCGCCCGGGCCAGGTCCCTGACCCGCTTGTTGACCAGGCCGAGGTCCACTTCCAGCCCGCCGACGATGCCGTCGGGCCCGCCGCTGAACTGGACCCCGAGCGACGCCGACTCCGACAGCACGGCCATCCGGGTCGAGGTGGCGATGAGCGTCTTGGAGGGCACGCAGTCGGTGAGCACGCAGGCCCCGCCGAGGCCCTCCCGCTCCACGACCGTCACGTCGGCGCCGAGCTGGGCGGCGACGAGGGCGGCCTCGTAGCCGCCGGGGCCTCCTCCGATGATCACGATGCGGGTCACGCCTCTATTGTTTCCCATCAAAATGAGTGGACCGTCCGGCCTGTCGTGTGCCGCCCGCGCACCCCCGCGCCGTCCGGAACCCGTACGCTTGGCGACCGTGGCTCTGTACGCGGCGTACGCCTCCAACATGGACCCCGAGCAGATGGCTCGGCGGGCACCGCACTCCCCGCTGCGCGGGACCGGCTGGCTGAAGGGCTGGCGGCTGACGTTCGGTGGGCAGGACGTCGGCTGGGACGGCGCGCTGGCCACCGTGGTCGAGGACCCCGACGAGCACGTCTTCGTGGTCCTGTACGACGTGCCCGCGTGGGACGAGCAGGAGCTGGACGCCTGGGAGGGCGCGGCGCTCGGCGTCTACCGCAAGATCCGGGTCCGGGTGGACACCCTGGACGGGGACGTCCTGTGCTGGATGTACGTGCTGGACGACTACGAGGGCGGCCTGCCGTCGGCCCGCTACCTGGGCATCCTGGCCGACGCCGCCGAGGCCGCCGGGGCGCCCGACGACTACGTCAAGGACCTGCGGACCCGGCCGTGCAAGTCGCTGGGCGAGCCGCCGCTCTGACCCGTCCGGTTTCGCGTCCGTTCCCGGCGGTAGTGTCGGACGCGTGAGCAACGACGCTTTTGACCTGGCGAAGTCCGCGGCCGACGAGCTGCGTTCCCGGACGTTCGACGCGTTCGACGTCGCCCTGGTGATGGGCTCCGGCTGGGTCCCGGCGGCCGACGCGCTGGGCGAGCCCGCCGCGGAGCTGCCGGTGACCGAGCTGCCGGGGTTCGCGCCGCCCGCCGTGGCCGGGCACGCGGGAACGGTCCGCGCCGTCCAGGTCGGCGACCGCCGCGCGCTGGTCTTCCTGGGCCGGACGCACCTGTACGAGGGCCGTGGCGTCGATCCGGTGGTGCACGGGGTCCGTACCGCGCTGGCCGCCGGGGTACGGACGGTCGTGCTGACGAACGCCGCGGGGGGCCTGCGGCCGGAGTGGCAGCGCGTGGGCGACCCGGTGCTGATCTCCGACCACCTGAACCTGACCGGCGCGAACCCGCTGTCCGGCGCGGACTTCCTCGACCTGACCGAGGTGTACTCGCGGCGGCTGCGCACGCTGGCCAAGGAGATCGACCCGTCCCTGGAGGAGGGCGTCTACACGGCGTTCCGGGGCCCGACGTACGAGACCCCGGCGGAGATCCGGATGCTGCAGACCCTCGGCTCGGACCTGGTGGGGATGTCCACGGTCCTGGAGGCGATCGCGGCCCGCAGGGGCGGCGCGGACGTCCTGGGGATCTCCCTGGTCACCAACATCGCGGCGGGCCTGTCCGACCGGCCCCTCGACCACGCCGAGGTCCTGGAGGCCGGCCGCGCCTCCGCCGCCCGGATGGGCGACCTGCTGGCGACGCTGCTGGGCAAGCTCTGACCACCATGGACGACCTGCGCGCGGCCGCCCTCGACTGGCTCTCCCAGGATCCCGACCCGGACACCCGGGCCGAACTCCGCGCCCTGCTCGACTCCGGCGACGAGGCCGCCCTCGCCGACCGCTTCGCCACCCGCCTGGAGTTCGGCACCGCGGGCCTGCGCGGCGAACTGGGCGCGGGCCCCAACCGCATGAACCGCGTCACCGTGCTGCGCGCCGCCGCCGGCCTCACCACCCGCCTCCTGACGTCCTTGCCCGGCGCAGAGTCCACCGAGACCCCCACCGCCCAGCCCGCAACGAGCGCCGCCGAGACCGGTGCCGCCGAGACGGGAACGGGTGCCGCTGAGGTCGGTGCTGTCGAATCCGGTGACCTGGGGACCGGGGTGGCTCGTGGTGGTGACGCCGAGGTCGTCGTCGGCGGGACAGGCACTGCGGGAATGAGGGCGGCCGGGGCACGTGGCGCCGGTGGGCTTGGGCGGCCGGGCGTGGTGATTGGTTACGACGCGCGGCATGGGTCGGAGCGGTTCGCGTTGGACACGGCGGCCGTGGTGACCGGGGCGGGGCTGGCGGCGTGGGTGATGCCGCGGCCGTTGCCGACGCCGGTCCTGGCGTTCGCCGTCCGGCATTTGGGGGCGTCCGCCGGGGTGATGGTGACCGCCAGTCACAACCCGCCGCGCGACAACGGTTACAAGGTGTACTGGGGCGACGGGGCGCAGATCCTCGCGCCGCTGGACGCGGAGATCTCGGCGGCGATCGACGCGGTGGGCCGGGTGGACGAGCTGCCCCTCGGCAGGCCCGGCGACTGGACGGTGCTGGACGACGGGATCGTCGACGCCTACCTCGACGCGCTGTCCGGGCTTCCCCTGGCGGGGCCCCGCGACCTGTCCGTGGTCTACACGCCGCTGCACGGGGTGGGCCTCGACGTGCTGACCAGGGCGTTCGAGCGGGCCGGGTTCCCCGCACCGGTGGTGGTCGCCGAGCAGGCCGAGCCCGATCCCGACTTCCCGACGGTGGCGTTCCCGAATCCGGAGGAGCCCGGCGCGATGGACCGGGCACTGGCGCTGGCCGCCCAGCGCGGCGCCGACCTCGTCATCGCGAACGACCCGGACGCCGACCGCTGCGCCGTGGCCGTCCCCACGCCCGACGGCTGGCGGACGCTCACCGGGGACGAGGTCGGCGGGCTGCTGGGCGAGCACGTCCTGCGGCACACCCACGGCGATGACCGCCTGGTCGTCACCACGATCGTCTCGTCGTCCCTGCTGGGACGGATCGCCGAGGCGTACGGGGTCCGGTTCGCCGAGTCCCTCACCGGCTTCAAGTGGATCATGAAGGCCCGGACCTCCCCCGCCGACCGCCTGGTCTTCGGGTACGAGGAGGCCCTCGGCTACAGCGTCGGCGGTGACGGCGGCGTCCCGGTGCTCGACAAGGACGGCATCGGCGCCGCGCTCGCCGTCGCCGCCCTGGCCGCCGAGGCCCGCCGCGACGGCCGTACCCTCCTCGACCTGCTGGACGACCAGGCCCGCCGCTTCGGCCTGCACGCCACCGGGGCCCTGTCCGTCCGCGTCCAGGACCGCTCGCTGATCACCGAGGCCATGACCCGTCTCCGCGCCACCCCGCCGACCTCGCTGGGCGGCCGTCCCGTCACCCGGGTGGACGACCTGGCCGCCCCCACCGGCCCCCTGCCCCCGACGAACGGCCTGCGCCTCCACCTCGGCGACGCCCGCGTCGTCATCCGCCCCTCCGGCACCGAACCGAAGCTCAAGTGCTATCTGGAGGTCGTCCTCCCCGTCCCCGGCAAGGACGTGACCCCCGTGCGCCACGAGGCCCAACAAGCCCTGGACGCCATCCGCACCGACCTCTCCCGAACCCTCGCCCTCCCCTGACCGCCCGATGACCGTCGTACCTCTGGGCGTGCGTCGGCTCAGGTGGCGACGGCGGCGGTGATGGTGATGGCCAGGAGCGCCGTGGGTACGGCGATGGCGGCCAGGGCCGGGAGCGACCACGTGGTGGTGGGCTCGGTGGTCGTGGGGGTGGTGGCGTGGGTGGCGGCGGTGGTGGTGAGTTGTTCCACGGCGTGGCTCAGGGAGGTGCGCTTGACGACGTGCTGAGCCACGTTCGGGGGGAGGTTCTCGGCCTGTTTGCGGATCTGGCGTTGCTCGCGGGCCTGGGCGCGGGGGGAGGTCTGCAGGACCCAGGCACGGGCGGTGTGCTCGGTGTCTCCGGGGCCTGAGTAGCGGATGACGAGGGCGTTGGTGGCCTCGATCTTCCGTACGGCGGGCCACGGGATTCGGACCGTCCGGAACGGGTTGTGCAGTTCGAGGGCCTCGGGGGCGGCGACCACCCGGGGGCGCAGGCCGAACACGTACGCCAGGCCGCAGCCGGTGAGCAGGACGGCCGCGGCCACCAGGGACGCCAGGTCGCGGCCCCGCCAGGCCAGGTCGGCGAAGTTGAGCGCGGCGAACGCCAGCCAGACCCACGCGCCGATGCGGGCCGCCGGGGAACGCAGGACGAGAGGGCCGGGCGACGTGCCCTTCCTGGTGCGCACGGTCAGCTCAGCGGGCGGGAGCCGGTCCACTTGAGCTGGGCGAACCCGGGCTTGATGATGCCGTTGATCAGTTCGAGGCGCTCGTCGAAGCCGATGAACGCCGACTTCATGGCGTTCACGGTGAACCACTGCAGGTCGTCCCAGCCGTAGTCGAACGCCTCCACCAGCTTGGCGAACTCCTCGGAGACGCTGGTGCCGCTCATCAGCCGGTTGTCGGTGTTGACGGTCACCCGGAAGCTCAGCCGCCGCAGCAGGCCGATGGGGTGCTCGGCGATCGACTTGGCGGCGCCAGTCTGCACGTTGCTGGTCGGGCACATCTCCAGGGGGATGCGCTTGTCACGGACGTACGCGGCGAGCCGGCCGAGCACAGGGGTGTCGGAGTCACGCCGTCCGATGTCGTCCACGATGCGGACGCCGTGGCCGAGCCGGTCGGCGCCGCACCACTGGATCGCCTGCCAGATCGACGGGAGCCCGAACGCCTCGCCCGCGTGGATGGTGAAGTGCGCGTTCTCTCGCTGGAGGTACTCGAACGCGTCCAGGTGGCGGGTCGGCGGGTACCCGGCCTCGGCCCCGGCGATGTCGAAGCCCACCACCCCGGCGTCGCGGTACCGGACGGCCAGTTCGGCGATCTCCATGCTGCGCGCCTGGTGCCGCATGGCGGTGACCAGCGTGCCGACCCGGATCCCGTGGTCCCGCCCTCCGTCGGCGAACCCGGCCAGCACCGCCTCCACCACCTGCTCCAACGACAGGCCGGTACGGGTGTGCAGCTCGGGGGCGTACCGGACCTCCGCATAGACCACACCGTCCTTGGCGAGGTCCTCGGCGCACTCGTAGGCGACCCGGCGCAGCGCCTCCGCCGACTGCATCACGCCGACGGTGTGCTGGAACGTCTCCAGGTACCGTTCCAGCGATCCCGAGTCCGAGGCCTCGGTGAACCAGGTCTGCAGGTTGCCGGCGTCCTTGCTCGGCAGCCCGTCGTACCCCGCCTCCCGGGCGAGATCGACGATCGTCTCCGGCCGCAGCCCCCCGTCAAGGTGATCGTGCAACAACACCTTGGGGGCCCGCCGAATCGCGTCCAACGTGGGTCGACCAGTCACCTTCGCACAGTACCCGAGCCCGCCCCCCGTAGCCCCACCCGTTTTCCACGGTCAGCGCGACCACCCACCACCCCTCCCCCCACAAGCCACCCAACCCGAGTGCGACTCCCGGCTCCCCCGCCGTACCTGATGCCGTCAGCACCCGGGGCTCCGAAAACCCGTCACCGGTCACCTCACCGACAGCAAACAAGCCTTCCCGGCCCTCGCCGAACGAGATTTCGTCCGCCCACCGCACCCGACAACCGCAACGGCCGGCTCTCGTGCCAAGCACCTCCCGGCATCCGAGACGCAGAGGATTCGACACTGGTCACCTCATCGTCAACAGACAAGCCTTCACGTCCACGCCGGACGACACCCGGCCACCACCAACCGCCGACCCTCACCCCGAGCACCCCACCGGCATCGGTCGCAGAGGATTCCGACGCCGGTCACCTCGCCGTCAACAGGCAGGCGTTCACGTCCCTGCTGAACGAGGTGAAGTCCGGCGGCTACGAACGCTGACAGCTGTGACGGCCGGTCTTCGTCCCCGGCGCTTCGCCTGCCGGACGGCCGGGCGTCAGGTGGTCAGTCCGGTCGCGTGGCGCATGGCGGCGCGTCCGCGTGTGGCGGCGGACGGGTCCTGCAGGAGCTGGATCTCCTGGTTGAGGGCCATGGACAGGCCGATCAGGGTGGTGGCGACCTCCTCCGCGGGGCGATGCGGACCCGGCAGCTCGGCGTGGGCGGCGGCGACCTCGGCGGTCAGGCGTCGGCGCCAGGAGGCGACGATCTCGCGTAGCCGATCGCGTAGCGGGCCTGGGCGGCCGTCGAGTTCGGACGACGCGGCGGTCACGAAGCAGCCGCCGGGGAACGGGCAGTCGGCGAGGTAGTCCACCCACTTGTCGATCAGCAGCGCGAGACGTTCCGGGCCGGGTGGCAGGGGGCCCAGCGGTGCGGTGACCGCCAGGCGGAACACCTCGCCGGCCTGTTCCAGCGCGGCCACGAGCAACCGCTCGCGTGACCCGAACGGGCCGACCACGCCCGCCTTGCTCATACCGAGCCGCTGTGCGAGGGAGCCGACCGTCAGGCCTTCCAGGCCGAGGCGTGAGGCGTCGTCCACCGCGGCCCGCACGATCCGCTCACGCGTTCGAGCCGCTTCGGCGGCCGAGTGACGAGGAGACACCTTGCCCATGTTAGCGAACGGCCGTACGCTATGACTTGGCGTACGATCGTCCGCTAAATCTCCACCGTTGTTCGGCGGACGGCACCATCCACCGAACAACGGAGGCGAACCACACGCAAACGCCCCGGCGGGCCGCACCAGCCGACGGCACCATCCACCCAACAACGGAGGCAAACCACACGCAAACGCCCCGGCGGGCCGCACCAGCGAACGGCACCGCCCACCGAACAACGGAGGCAAACCACGCCTAAAAGCCCCGGCGGGGCGCGCCCGACGGACGGCACCGTCCGCCGAACGACAGCGGTGAACCACGCGGCCCGTGCGACCCCCGGCGCGCCATGTCCCGGCGCCGGACGGACGCTCGGCCGCGTTAGCGAAGGGAGCTGTGACATGCCCGACCTGCTGCGACTGGACGCCACGGCGCTGGCCCTGATCGGTCACGACGTGGCCCTGATCCCCGACGCCGCGATGGCGAACCCCACCCCGTGCGAGGGGTGGACGGTGACGGACCTGCTCAACCACATGAACGAGCGGCACGAGGCCGTCGCCCGCACCGTGCTGCCGCCTCTCGAAGGGAACGGCGATCCGCGGGACGACTTCGCCCGCATCGCCGCCCGCTGGGTCACCGCCCTCGACCAGACCGGGGAGACCGTGACCATGCCCTGGAGAGGCCCGGTCTCGACCGAATGGGTGCTCGGCGTCCATGTCGTCGACATGCTGGTCCACCGCTGGGACCTGGCCCGTGCCCTCGGCACCACGCCCGTCGTACCGTCCCGGCTCACCGAGATCGCGTTGCCTCTCGCCCGAGCCAACACCGCTCCCGGCAGCCCCCTCAACGGCCCCGACGGCGCCTACCGCCCACCTCTCGCCGAGGACCCGACCCGTCCCGCGTTCGACACCATCGTCGCCCTCCTCGGCCGCGACCCCCAATGGTCCCCACCGGCCTGACAAGCACCGTCACCGCCCACCGGCGTCGACCGCTGTGCGGCCAGCGGCGATCACCGGCGAGGCACCGCAGAACCATCCACGACCAAACGCCGCCACCTCGCGACGACACGGTCGCCCTCCTGGGGGCGGCCCCGGTACTGGCGCACCGGCCGCTGTCTCGGCCGTGACCCGCGATGGTCCCCACTGGCGTGACGCACCGACTCCCTCTTCGCCGCTCACGCACCTGGCTTCCAGGGCATCGGCCAGTGTTCCTCGCGGTAGTGCGTGCGAGGGACAGGTCCCCGGCAGTGGGCCGGGTGGGGTGTCAGGGGCTGGTGCGGGTGAAAGCCAGCCACCAGGTGGCGGCGCGGGGTAGGTCGGGGCCGGTGGTCCACAGAGTGGTGGGGTCGTCGGGCATGAGGTGTTCGCGGAAGAGGTCGATCTGGGGGTAGGTCAGGCCATGGGCGTGCTCCTCGGCTTCGTCGGCGTGGGTCTTGATGAGGGCGGTGAGGTCGGGGGGCATCAGGCGGGTGCGGTCCGGGCGGTCGTGGGTGTGGGTGGAGGGGCGGGAGGGGAGCCGGCCCAGGCGGTCGCCGAAGAGGAGGCGGAGGGCCGACAGCACGCCCATTCCGGTGCGTTCGGACAGGTCGAGGGCCCACTGGGGGTCGGGGGTGGCGTGACCGCGTTCGGTGAGGAGGCGGTCGAGGAGGAGGACGCGCTCGCGCGTGATCCAGGTCTGCGGGACCGGGGGGCGGGGCTGGGCCCAGCCGTCCAGCTCGACGGGGGCGAAGCGGCCGTCCGGGGAGTACTCGACGGCGACGGTGCGCTGGTCGTCGTGCTGGTGGAGGACGAGGAGCGCTCCGTGGGGGGTGCGCCAGAGCTGGCCGCCGTAGCCGCGTTGCCTGCGGCCGGTGGTGGAGACGAGTTCGAGCAGCCGCCAGTGGCCGGTGCCGTCGGCCCACTCCGAGGCCGCCCAGGCGCGGACCAGGTCGGGGAGGCGGGATCGGGCGTTCCAGGCCCAGACGCAGGGGTAGGCGTAGCCCGCCATGCGGCCGAACTCGCCGCCCAGCATGTACTGCACGGACGGCAGCTCCACCACGCGCAGCAGCACGGGGTCGGCGGGGGCGGCGGTCTCGGCCACGGCCTGCCGGAGGTCGGCCGCCATCAGCCGGAGGCTGACCAGCCGCCCCAGCTCGTCGCCCACCGGGAAGTCCGGGTCGGTCTGGAGCAGCGGGGACACCGCAGGCGCGGAGGGCAGCCCGGCACGGCGACGCAGCGTGTCGGCCCGGTAGAGGCAGCCCACGGCGGTCCGGACGGCGGCGGCGACACCCTCGACCAGGGTCGGATGGGTGATGTCGGGCAGCCATCGGCGGACGGCCTCCTCGGCGGCTGCGGGCCCGCGGAGACCGGCGGTGACCAGGCGTTCGGCGGTGCTCCGGTCGAGGGCGCGCAGCGCGGCGGAGCCCTCGGGGTCGAGGGGGGCGCGGCGCGGCCACCAGCCGGGCGGGGGGACCAGGCCGTTGACCTTGCCCTGGAGCGGTGAGAAGGCCAGCCGGGCGGTGACGGTGCCGTCGGGGGCGGTGACGACGATGGTGCCGCGTTGGCGGTGGGTCTTGGACTGCCAGTCCGGGGCGGTGCGGGAGAACTCGTCGTGGTCGAGGCGGACCCGGCTGGGGGCGCTCGCGCCGGGGAAGGTGACCTCCGCCTCGCCGGGGGCCTGAGGGCGGACCGTCCGGGTCGCGGGATCGAGGGTGAGCAGCAGGCTGTCGAGGGCGTCACCGTCGGCCCGGAAGGTCTGCCAGCGGCCGTCCACCACCCGGGACAGGTGGAACGACTCGCCGTCGCACCAGGGGTCCAGTTCCTCGGGCAGGCGCCACAGGCGCAGGCCGCGCTGGGTGCCGTCGGGGAGCGACGCGGTCGCGTGGCCGTACACGACGCAGTCGGCGATGGCCAGGGTGCCTTCGTGCTGCAGGACCACGGTGCGACCCTTGCGTTGCCTGGGAAGCCCGGCCGGAGGGATGGCCAACTCGGCGGGGATGCCGGAGCGCAGCGTGGTCACCAGCGCGTCGATCGGGTCGGTGATGTGCGGCTCGCGGAGCCGGCCGGGCGGCAGGTCGGCGGGCTCCAGCAGTTCGAAGCCTTCCACCAGGCAGGCCAGTGACCCGGCAGACAGCTCGGCCGCCGCCCTGCGTACCAGCTCGTCACCGGTCAGGGCGGGCTCCGGGTCGGTGGGTGGCGGGAGGGCGGGGTCGGGGCCCGGCCCACGGTGCGGCTCCTGGGGTGCACCGTCGAACAGGCGGGGCCCGGCCTGGTCGACCAGTCTGAGGAGCACCTCGGCCCGGCAGCGCCGCCCGACGGTGAAGAACCACTCGTCGGGCAGGTGGGCGCCCGCACCGGCCTCGGCGAGGGCCTCCAGCCACCACTGCCGGATCTCCTCGGCGACCTCGGGGCTGTGCTCGGCGAGGGGGCGCGGCTCGGCCGCGACGAGCAGTTTCAGCAGCTCCTCGTCGCGGTGCGCGACGGCGGCCAGCGGCTCGCGGGCCGCCGCCCAGACCTGGTGGGAGGCCACCGGCACCACTCCGGCCCGCAGCATCCGCTCGGCGAGGAACTCCTCCTCGTCGCGTTTGCGGACCTTCGCGGCACGGGCGAGTCTGCGCAGGTCGGGAAAGAACCGCGCGTAGGGGATCCGGCCCGCGTCGAACGCGGCGCAGACGATCTCACGGAACCGGGCGTGCGCCTCCGGCGGCGGCAGCGCGTCGGCCAGGGCCTTGGCATGGTCGCGGAAGGCCGTCGGCGGGACACCTCCGGCGGCAGCCAGCTCCAGGAACACCGTGTGCACCCGGTCGAGGTCGAGAAGGGCGGGGTGGTCCTTCTCGGCCTTGCGGGCCTGCGCGAAGCACCACTGCGCCAGCTCGTGCTCGCCCTCGGCGAGGAACGCACGACAGACGTCCTCGAAGAGGGGGGCCAGCCCGGCGGCGGGCAGCGTCCGGGCCAGCTTGGTGACCCGGCTCTTGGCGCCCTTCGGCCCCGCCGCCACCAGCTCGGTCAGGTCAGCCATGCTGGTCCTCCGACGTGTCGGTCTGGGCCTGCCACCACGCGACGGCCCGGTCGATGGCCAGGCCCCGGGTCCAGAGGTCTTCGGGATCGTCGGGCATCAGCAGTTCGCGCATCTCGCGGTCGAGCCGGTAGGAACGCGGGGACTTCTTGGCGGGGCGCTCCCCCGTGGCGGGGTCGTCGTACAGCGCGGAGACCTCGGCGGCCATCGCCCCGAGGGTCGCCTCACGGCCGACGGTGAAGGGGTAGCCGAAGCACGCCGACGCCGCCTCGTACAGGGGCAGGCCGGTGCGTTCGGCGATCTCGCGGGGCGCGTCCAGGGGCACGGGTGCGGGGCCGCGCTCGGCGAGCAGCTCGGTGAACCGGGCGATGGTGTCGGCGCCGCCCCAGCCCTGCACCACGGGCGGCCTGCGGAACTCCCAGCCCGGGAAGGTGAAGGGCCGGAAGACGCCGTCCGGTGAGTACTCCACCGCGATGGCCTCGGTGTAGGGGCTCGGCTGGAAGTGCAGGATGACCAGGGCCCCGTTCGGAGTGCGCCAGACCTCGCCCGCAGGCTTCATGTGGTTGCCCGCCAGCGACTGGTAGGACAGCTTGCGCCATCGGCCGCTGCCGTCGCCCCAGGGCGTGTTGGCCCAGGTGCGCAGCTCGTCCAGGATGCGGGCCCGCTCGATCTCGGGCGTCCACGCCCAGGAGGCTTCGAGGGCCTTGGCCCCCAGCTCGCCGAGCGCGAAGTACACCCCGCCGCTGCCCCGGGGCAGCTCGATCGTTCCCACCGGGTGGGCGCTGTCCAGCGCGGGCGAGGACTCGGTGGCCTCGCGCAGGGTCGTAGTGAGGGACCGGATGCCCACCAGCCGTTCGACCACCCGCCCGGGACGCAGCCGGGGGTCGCTGCGGACGGAGGGCGGCGGCTCGACGGGGTGGTCGAGGCCGAGCGCGTCGCGCAGCCGCAGCACCTCGACCAGGCAGTCGGCGGCGCGGGTCAGCACCGTCTCGACTCCCGTGCGCAACCGGCCGTCGGTGACCTCGGGCAGCGCGCGGGCCAGCTCGGCGGCCAGCGCCTTGGGCCCGTGCAGCGCGGCGTCGACCAGCCCGCGCACGGTGGCGAGGTCGAGGTGGCGCAGCGCGGCGGACCCGTCGGGATCGACCGGCCGGAGGTGGGGCCACCACCCGGCCGGAGGGGTGAGCTGTGCCATGTGCTGCACGGGGCTGAACCGGAGCCGCCCCACCAGCCGCCCGTCCGCGTCGGTGAGCCGCAGCATGCCGTCGCGCAACGTCACCAGGACCGGCGCGGCGGCCCCGGGGAAGGTCACCTCGGCGGCGGTGGGTGCCTCCGGCCAGCGCTGGAGGGTGTCGGCGTCGAGGGCCAGCATGCCGTCGCCCGCCACCCGGTAGGTGTGCCTGCCGCCCGCCCACCAGCGGGACACGTAGGCGTGCTCGCCGTCGTGCCAGGGGATGGTGCCCGCCGGGAAGGGCGCCTCCGCGCGGAGCCGCTGCCCCTCCGGCCCGTGCACCACCACCACCGCGGAGTCGTGACCCACCGTCAGCAGGTCACGGTGCTGCGCCACGGTGACAGCGCGGTCGGCGGGGTCGGCGGGGTCGGCCAGAGGGAACCGCAGCTCCTCCGGCAGACCGGTGCGGAGCGCCGTCAGTGCCGCCTCCAGCGGGTCGACGGGGGCGAGGTCGTCCAGCACCCCGGTGTGGTGCGCCTCGGCGAGCGGCCGCAGACGGGGCAGGGCGATCTCCAGCCCCAGCAGGTCACCGGCGGCGGCCTCGGCCTTCCACGTGGCGACCTGCTCGTCCAGCACGGCGCGGAGCACCCGGTGCCCGCACAGTCGCCGCAGCACCTCCGGATAGTCGACGTTGGCGTAATAACCCAGCTTGAGGACGTACATGTCCAGGTCGTCGGCGAACCTGCGGCGGGCGGCGGGGTCGGTCTCCACCGGCTCGGCGAGTGCCGCGAAGTCGGTGTCGGGCCGCCAGCGCGGGGTCTTGTCGTCGCGCCAGGAGGTGTTGCGGGTGCGGAACGCGAGCGGGTCGGGCGCGGCGACGGCCGCCACCGGGTCGCCGGACGGGTCGAAGGGCCCGGCGGGCGGCGGGAACAGCCGCTCCCCCGCCTGCTCGGCCAGCCGCAGCATCGCCCGGTGCGACAGCGGCCCGGCGGTCAGGAACCAGTCGCGCGACAGCCGTGCCCCCGCGTCGGCGTCGGCCAGCAGCTCCGACCACATCCGCCGGTGCGCGGCGGTGGTCTCGGCGTCCGCGTACAGCCCCTCGGCGGGTGTCGCGGCGATCAGCAGGTCGAGCAGCTCCGGGTCGCTGGAGCCGAGCCGGGCCAGCGCGCCGCGCAGCGCCTCCCAGACCGGCAGCGCGGCGGACGGCAGCAGGCCCCCGCGCAGCAGCCGCTCGGCGAGGTGGCTCTCCTCGTCGCCCTTGGCGACACCCGCCGCCTCGGCCAGCGGCAGCAGGTCGGCGACCACGTTCGGGTAGGGCACGGTGCCCGCGTCGAGGAACGCGCCGACGGCCTCACGCGCCCAGGCGTGCGCCTGCCGGGGGTCGGGGTGCAGGAGCAGCCGCCGGAGGTGCTCGTGCAGGGCGGTCGGCGTGATCGCCCCGGTGGGGACCAGCTCGACCAGCACCCGATGGGCCCGCGCGGGGTCGGGAGCCAGGCCCAGCAGCCGTTCGTGGGCGGCCTCGACCGCGCGGGCCCGGTCGAAGAAGTGCGCCGCGTCCCGTTCCCGGCCACCGGCGGCGAGCACGCGGGCGGCGTGCTCGAAGAACTCCGGCAGCTCCCGGGCGGGCCGCCCGGCCGCGATCTCCAGGACCTGCGCCCGGCCGGTCCGCGCGGTGACGTCCGTCATTTACCGTTACCTCCCGATCACTGTTCGGGAGAGTAGTACGCGGCACCGACAGGCACGCAGGCCCTGGTGAAACTGTGGATAACCGTCCGCGATCAGGCGATGCGGTCGATCACCAGCGGCAGCAGGTCGGGCGTCCCGCCGGGCTCGATCGTCACCGCGCCGTCCAGGGCCGCCAGGGCGCGGTCGAAGCGGGCCGCGTCGTCGGTGTAGAGGGTGAGCAGCGGCTGCCCGGCGGTGACCTCCTCACCCGGGACCGCGTGGCAGACCACTCCGGCACCGTGCGAGACCGGGTCCTCCTTGCGGGCGCGCCCGGCGCCGAGCCGCCATGCGGCCACCCCGACCCCGTAGGCGTCCAGCCGGGTGAGAACTCCGGCGGACGAGGCGGTCACGACATGGGACTCACGGGCGACCGGCAGCGAGGCGTCCGGGTCGCCGCCCTGGGCGGAGACCATTCTGCGCCACACGTCCATGGCGGAGCCGTCGCGGAGTGCGTCGGCGGGGTCGCGTCCGTCGAGCCCGGCCGCGGCGAGCATCTCCCGGGCCAACGTGAGGGTCAGCTCCACGACGTCGGGTGGACCGCCCCCGGCGAGCACCTGTATCGATTCGGCGACCTCCAGGGAGTTGCCTACGGCGCGGCCCAGTGGGCGGTCCATCGCGGTCAGCAGCGCGACGGTCCGTACTCCGTGGTCGGTGCCGATGCCGACCATGGTCTCGGCCAGCTCGCGCGCCGAGGCGGTGGTCTTCATGAACGCCCCGGAGCCGACCTTCACGTCCAGGACCAGCGCCCCGGTGCCCTCGGCGATCTTCTTGGACATGATGGAGGAGGCGATCAGCGGGATCGACTCCACCGTGCCGGTGACGTCCCGCAGCGCGTACAGCTTGCGGTCGGCGGGAGCGAGCCCGGCACCGGCGGCGCACACCACCGCGCCGGTGGCGCGCAGCACGCCGAGCATCTCGGCCGGGTCCAACGACGCCCGCCAGCCGGGGATCGACTCGAGCTTGTCCAGGGTGCCGCCGGTGTGCCCGAGGCCCCGCCCGGACAGCTGGGGGACGGCCGCGCCGCACGCGGCCACCAGCGGGGCCAGCGGCAGCGTGATCTTGTCGCCGACCCCGCCGGTGGAGTGCTTGTCGGCGGTCGGCCGGTCCAGCCCGGACCAGTCCATGCGCTCGCCGGAGCGGATCATCGCCTCGGTCCACCGGGCGACCTCCTCACGGGTCATCCCGTTCAGCAGGATCGCCATGGCCAGCGCGGACATCTGCTCCTCGGCCACCGTGCCGCGCGTGTAGGCGTCGATGACCCAGTCGATCTGCTCGGGCGAGAGCTTCCCGCCCTCGCGCTTGGTCAGGATGACGTCGATGGCATCCACGAGAGCGTCCCTTCAGGAGATGCGGGAGAGGTCCTCGGCGCCGAACGCGTCCGGCAGGACCTCCGACATGGGGAGCACGCCGCGCGCGGTCTCCAGCAGCAGGCGGGGCCCGCCGTGCTCCCACAGCAACTGGCGGCAGCGCCCGCAGGGCATCAGCGGATCGCCGTTGCCGTCCACCACGGCCAGCGCCACCAGGAGCGGGCGCGTCGCCGAGACCGGCTTGTCCGGGCCGTACAGCGCGGAGACGAGAGAGCACTCGGCGCACAGCGTCAGCCCGTAGGAGGCGTTCTCGACGTTGCAGCCGGTGACGACGCGGCCGTCGTCCACCAGGGCGGCGGCCCCGACGGGGAATCGCGAGTACGGCACGTAGGCACGTTCCATCGCCGCGCGGGCGTCGGCGCGCAGCCGCTCCCAGTCGATCTGCGTCATGGGCATACCGTACGCGAGGCCCCTACAGGGGACCGTAATGGAGGTTGCGGTCAACCCATACCAAGGAGCAGGTACGATCACCGAGGCCCCGGGCGGAGTGACACCGCCCGCATTGGGTACGGATCGCGCAGGTCGGGGTTTGTCTCCGGATGCCTGCGGTTGCATAACGGTCTTCCCACAACTTGACCGTGGGATGGCGGGCGATATGTCCGGACCGTGATGCTGATGACGGATCGGGCGACCAGAACGGTTCTGCGCCCTCATGTCACGCACGAGGAGTCATGGTGACTAAGTGGATGCGGCTGGCCGCGGGGGCGGCGGGCCTCGCTCTGGTGGTCGCGGGATGCGGTGACGCCCCCGAGGACGACGGCGACGGCGCGGGCGGCGGCGGTTCGAAGCTGTCGGCCTGCATGGTCACCGACGTGGGCGGCATCGACGACCGCTCGTTCAACGCGGCCTCCTGGGAGGGCATGCAGGCCGCGGCCAAGAGCACCGGGGCCAAGACCCAGTACGTCGCCTCCACCAGCGAGAACGACTACGTGCCGAACATCAACAGCCTGATCTCCAAGAAGTGCGGCCTGATCGTGTCGGTCGGCGGGCTGATGGCCGAGGCCACCAGCAAGGCCGCCAAGGCCAACCCGAACCAGAAGTTCGCCATCGTGGACTCGGTGTCGGTGCCGCCGAACGTGTACGGCATGGAGTTCAACACCGCGCAGAGCTCGTTCCAGGCCGGGTACCTGGCCGCCGCGATGTCCAAGAGCGGCAAGGTCGCCACCTTCGGCGGGCTGCCGATCCAGCCGGTCACCATCTTCATGGACGGCTTCTTCGAGGGCGTCCAGTACTACAACAAGCAGAAGAACAAGAAGGTCCAGGTCCTCGGCTGGAACGAGGCCAACCCCAAGTCCGGGTCGATGGCCAACTCGTTCACCGACCAGGCCGCCGGGAAGCGGATCGCCAGCAACTTCATCCAGGACGGCGCCGACATCATCTTCCCCGTCGCCGGGGGCACCGGCCTCGGCGCCGCCGCCGCGGCCAAGGAGAGCGGCGGCAAGGTCAGCGTCATCTGGGTGGACACCGACGGCTGCGTGTCCGCCGCCCAGTACTGCGACGTGTTCCTCACCAGCGTGATGAAGGGCATCTCCGGCGCCGTCCAGACCACCGTGGAGGCGGCCGCCAAGGGCCAGCAGCTCACCGGCTCCTACCTGGGCACCCTGCAGAACGGCGGCACCGGCCTGGCCCCGTTCCACGAGTTCGACGGCAAGGTCCCGGCCGAGCTGAAGGCCGAGCTGGAGAAGATCAAGCAGGACATCGTCTCCGGCACCATCAAGATCACCTCGCCGAACCAGCCCAAGGGGAGCTGAGTCGGCCCGCGCGCGGCGGGGCGGGCAGGTCCCGCCCCG